>JAISZB010000264.1 GCA_031269465.1 Clostridiales bacterium
CGTGGACGACATGCCCGCGCAGCTGATCTCCAAGGCGGCGGACTGGAACAACAGCCTTCCCAGGAAAATTCTGGGATACAAGACTCCTGCGGAAATGTTTGAGATAGAGATCCTCAAAACAGCTCAAGGGGCGGCACAGCGCAAGGGGCGGAGCGGCCCCTGCTCCTACGTCTTCCACTTGGGGAAAGGAAAAAAATCCCTATGGCATCTGTTGCATATGATATTGCAATTTATAAGACTCACTAATTATTAAAAAATATTTAAAAAGCATTGACATGGGAAGAATAACATGATATTCTAATTTAAGAATACGTATACAATACAATTCACATTGTAGGTGTGATCTATGATAACCATGACCGAAATCGCCAGCCTGACCCGGGTTTCTCAAGCTGACGTTTCGAAGGTTTTAAATGGAAATTCATCCGTAAGCCCCGAAACAGCTAAAAAAGTGCTGGACTGCGCTATAGAGCATCAGTACCACAGCCATATTTTATCGCTCAAAGTTTGGCTGGCAATAAAACGTTTTTGATTGGGTTGGTGCTTTCGGATATCAGCAACTCATTTTATGGCCAAGGCGATTGAAAGCGAAGCGCGCAATATATAAAAAAAATATTTAAAAAGCATTGACATGGGAAGTATAACATGATATTCTAATTTAAGAATACGTATACAATGCAATTCACATTGGAGATGGGGCCTATGATAACCATGACCGAAATCGCCAGCCTAACCGGGGTTTCTCAAGCTACCGTTTCGAGGGTTTTAAATGGAAATTCGTCCGTAAGCCCTGAAACAGCTAAAAAAGTGCTGGACTGCGCTAAAGAGCATCAGTACCAGCCAAATTTTATCGCTCAAAGTTTGGTTGGCAATAAAACGTTTTTGATCGGGTTGGTGCTTTCGGATATCAGCAACCCATTTTTCGCGGAACTGGCCAAGGCGGTTGAAAGCGAAGCGCGCAATAAAAAGTACAGCATTATCCTATTCAATACAGATTACTCTCTGGAGAGAGAGGAATCGGCTCTTGAAATTCTGAAGCGGTACCGCGCGGACGGCTTGCTGTTCTCACCAGCGTCCTGGAGCCCGGAAGTCGTTGAGAAGCGCATGCAGTACGATATGCCGATGGTTTCTGTCACCATTGATATGGGAAAGATTGATTCCGTGTATGTCTCCCATTTTGAAGCCGGAGAAAAAATAGCCAGGCATTTTCTCAAAATGGGGTATGAGAATTTTATCTTTGCAGGCGGCAAAGATGACGACAAAGAAAAAGGCTTTTTAAGCGGTCTCTCAAAAGATGGCGTCAATCTAGACAAACACTATTTTTATATTGACAGCCATGATGACGATGAGATGAAAACCAATTTGGCCGAGCGCGTTTGCCTTGCCAAGAATGTAGGAATTTTCGCCCATAATGACATTCAAGCCGTTAAAATTGCAGAGATTCTGAAGGAACTCAAATTAGAAATTCCTCATGACGCCGCGCTAGCAGGGTTTGACAACACGTTTTTAGCTAAAATAACAACCCCTGCCCTGACTAGCATTGCTCAACCCATTGAAGAAATGGGCAAGCTGGCTGTAGAAAGACTGATGGAAAAAATTGATGGAGTAGACAAAGAAAAATGCGTGCGCTATCAGCTGGATACGAGGCTGATTTCACGAGGAAGCACAATAAAATCCAATAAATTTATTGACTGAGAAATTATATCTAATTAACGGGGAATACCTGAAATTAAGGATTCTTTGAGATTAGGGACAGCTCGGAATAGCCTTGCCTCTTATTTAAAACGTCAGCAGGTTTGACTCCTAGTGCATTCTTAAGTAGAGTACAGGCATTGCGGTGAAAGCAATGCCATGTTTTAGAAAAGATTTGAATACGTATACAAATTTATGCTTAGTATTCATTGCGGAGGTTTATAATGAAAGCGACAAATATATATAGGAGAACACCTTCTCTAAAAGCGATTTTATCCTGCTGGCAGCTGTATGCGCTGCTGATTCCGGCTTTGGTGTGGGTATTCGTGTTTGCCTACTACCCCATGTACGGCTTGATTATCGCGTTTAAAGACTATAAAATCCGCGCCGGAATCTTGGCCAGTCCGTGGGCGCGGCCGGCGTTCAAATATTTCATGCAGTTTTTCAGTACTTCGATAGCTTGGCAGGCAATTCGAAATACCGTGATCATCAGCTTGGAAAGCCTTGTCATCGCCTTTCCCATTCCAGTTGTCTTTGCAATCCTGCTGAACCAGATTCAAAAAAAAAGCGTTCAGAAAACCATCCAAACTATCAGCTACGCCCCTTATTTTATGTCCAATGTTGTAGTAGTAAGCGTCATAACCGTCCTGTTTTCCGCTAATGGCGTAGTCAACAGCATTGCAGGAAGCCTAGGCGGCAAAACCATACTTTTCACCTCATTGCCGCAGTGGTTCCGAGCGTTGTTTATCGGCTCCAACATCTGGCAGACAATGGGCTTTAACGCGGTTATCTTTATAGCAGCCCTCACCGCCATCAGTCCGGACTATTATGAAGCTGCAACTATAGACGGAGCTTCCAGGTTTCAAAAAATACTCCATATAGAGCTTCCGCTTATTATGCCCACAGTGATCCTGATGCTAATTTTAGCGATTGGCAACATCATGAACATCGGGTATGAAAAAGCCTACCTCATGCAGAACGGCTCCAACACCATCGTAAGCGAGCTTATTTCCACTTATGTCTATAAAGTCGGCCTTCAGACCGCTCAGTACAGTTTTGCCACAGCGGTCGGACTGTTTAATTCATTGGTGAATTTCATAATTTTGATCATAGCCAACAAAGCCGCAAAGAAACTCAGCGGCATAAGCATTTTTTAGAAAGGGCGGTATATTCCATGACGCATAAATCAAATATGAAGCTGTCCGCAGCGGATCTCGCTTTCAATGCAATAAATGTGATCATCATGGCGTTCGTATGCATAATCATTATTTATCCCCTGTATTACGTGTTGCTGGCATCCGTGACAGATCCGGTCATTGTAAATTCCGGGAAGCCGCTGCTCTGGATAGAGCGGCTCTATCTGAACGGCTTTGCGGAGACACTGTCCTATAATCCGCTTTGGACGGCGTACGGCAACACTATTATCTACACTCTGTCCGGGACTGCCGTAAGCCTTGCCGCCACCATACCTGCGGCATACGCCTTGTCAAGAAAAGATATGTATGGCAGAAAGCCTGTTATGTTTATCTTTACATTCACCATGTTTTTCAGCGGCGGCATTATCCCGCTTTATATAACCATCAGGAGCTTGGGCTTGTACAACAGCATATGGGCCATGATTATGCCTGCTGCGGTTTCAGTCTATAACTTGATTGTATGCCGCTCATTCTTTGAGTCCGGTCTGCCGGATGAACTGCTTGAAGCAGCCAAAATAGACGGTTGCAGCGATTTTGGTTTTTTCTTCAAAATCGCGCTCCCGCTGTCGACAACCATCATTGCTGTCATGTGCCTGTTTTATGCCACCGCCATGTGGAACCAGTTCTTCAATGCGCTGATGTACCTGCAGGACGACAATAAAATGCCCCTTCAAGTTGCGCTTCGCAATTTGGTGCTGATGAACCAGGCAAACCAAATGGGATCTTCCGGGGACGCCATGATCACAAAGCAGAAACTGGCGGAACAACTAAAATATTGCGTAGTTGTAGTATCTGCCGCTCCTTTGCTGGCGGCATATCCTTTTCTGCAGAAATATTTTGCGAAAGGCGTTACGCTCGGCGCGGTAAAGGGTTAAGAAATGGAGGCTATCATCATGGCAAAAAGAATCTTGGCGGCGGCTTTGTCCATAATTATCACGATTGGCTTGTCTGGCTGCGGTGGATCGGCGGGAGATGTTTTTACAGATATAGGCCCGGACGGTAAAATTCTGACAAAGGAAGAGCAGGAAGCATTGGACTCCGGTTTAATCCAACTGGATGGAACGCTTCCCATTATAAAAGATCCAGAGGCTTTTGAGAAAAAATACAATAGAATCTCTGCGCTTATCGTCAATACAGCGGACAGGGTGGTTCCTGTGGGCGAACTGGCCATGTGCAAAAAGTGGTTTGAAGATACGGGTGTGGAATTTGACTGGCAACCCATCCCTGGGGAAGGCGCACAGGAAAAAATCAGTCTCATGCTGGCTTCCGGCGCCAAACTCCCGGATGTCTTCTGGAGTTTCGGCGACGGAAAGTCCGGGAATATGGCGGTGCAATTCGCGGATCAGGATGTCTTCCTGCCCACAGAGGGCTTGATTCAAAACTACATGCCTAATCTGAAAAAAATATTGGACGTCAACTCAGCTTACTGGATGGAAATCAACGCCCCGAACGGGCATACATACGGCTTTCCATATATTGAGGAGATGTATGGGCTTGTACTGACAGGCGGGCCTTTCCTGATAAATAAAGCCTGGCTGGATAAAGTAGGAAAGTCCACGCCCACTACGGTGGATGAATGGGTGGATTGCCTAAAAGCGTTCCGTGACGGCGGAGACTTAAACGGCAACGGCGTTGCGGATGAAATTCCCATGGCTTCCTGGTTTGGCGCGAAAGATACATTTGGATCCTACAATCTGTTTTATCGTTTTACAGGAGCTTTCGGTTGCGCGGACTCTTATTGCGGTGGAAACGCCTATGCGGATCACATGCGCCTGATAAGCGGAAGTGTCGCCTTTACCGCCAAAGACTCAGCTTTCAGGAAAACGGCTGAATTCTTTCACATGCTATATCAAGAAAACTTAATCTGGAACGGTTCATTTGAGGCGGATGGAAGCGCGGCCTTCAGCGCTTCTTTGATAAAAGAAGACTCGGCGCGGATCGGCAGCTTTGCCGCATGGACGGATCAAGAGATTACAAACCCGGACGTGCATGACGAATATGAACCCATTCCAAGGTTGAAAGGCGAAAATGGCATGACCGGCTTTAGGAATAATTATTCCGAACTGCAGGATTCTTCTAATACGGCCATCACTGTGGACTGCAAGTTTCCGCATATAGTGGCGAGGTTTGTGGATTACATGGTCGGGGATCCCGCCATTTCGATTCAATCCAACTGGGGAGCGCTTGGCTATAATTACGTAAGGGACGAAAACGGCATTCTGCGGACTCCGCTTGACGAGCAGGGAAAGTATAAATGGCAGATCCCGCAGTTTGACAATTTTGGCTTGGCTCGAGTCAATTCCACCACCTGTCGCGGATCAATGATTGTTTTGGATGAATATTATGAAAAATATTCAGGCTACGCTTTCGACGCAGTGCAATTGTTGGAGAATCAGAAAATCAACGGAAAAACAGATATAATGAATGAATACGACGCAGTGCCTCGCGTTCTGATGACGACGGAGGAGCTTTCCAGGCTGGCGCAAATACAGCCCGCCATTTCGGATATAGTGGACAGATACATTAATCAGTGGATCATAGGAGGCGTTGATGACGCTTCATGGAATGCGTACCTGGCTGAACTTGACGCTGCTGGCGTTAATGATCTGACTGCTATATATCAAACGGCCGTCGATAGGAACCGATGAATGGAGCGGAATGCTGTGGATATAGAAATAAGCGGCCCTCTGGCAAAAGCCAGGATTTATGAAGCGGAAAAAAGCAAGCTAATCCCCTGCGGCCAAAAGCCCGGATTTCATTTGTGCGCGCCAGTCGGGTGGATCAACGATCCAAACGGATTTTCATGCTACAAAGGAGAGTACCATCTTTTTTACCAGTATCATCCGTATAGCGCGCAGTGGGGGCCTATGCACTGGGGCCACAGCAAAACAAAGGATTTTATAAGATGGGATCCATTGCCCGCCGCCTTGGCGCCAGATGCGGAATATGACGAGATGGGTTGTTTTTCCGGAAGTGCCGTAGAGTATGAAGGAAAGCATATACTCTTATACACAGGCGTAAAAAAAGATGAAAGCCAAGCTCAATGCATTGCTGTCGGCGACGGCTTCAATTATGCAAAATCGCCCTTGAATCCGGTGATTGGCGCCCGTCTGCTTCCGGCAGGAAGTGATGAAACGAACTTCCGTGATCCAAAGATTTGGATTGACGGCGATTCGTTTTATGCGGTTGCGGGAAGCAAATCCGCAGATGGCAGCGGACAGATTGCTCTATTTAGCTGCAAGAATTTAGAGGACTGGAACTTTGTCGGGATCCTTTGCAAGAACGGCAATCGCTACGGTAAAATGTGGGAATGTCCGGATTTCTTTCATCTGGACGGGCAATATGTCTTGCTGGCCTCCCCGATGGATATGTTGGCGGAAGGACTAGAGTTCCACGGCGGGCATGGGTCTCTTTGCCTTATCGGACAAGCGAGCCTAAATGAGTGCTTCTTCACCATAGAATCCTCTCAAGCTGTTGATTACGGCCTGGATTTCTACGCCCCGCAAACCACGCAAGCCCAGGATGGGAGAAGAATTTTGATCGCCTGGATGCAGTCGTGGGGCAATTGCACTGCGCCCCCTGAATTTGAATGGTCCGGCATGATGACCATCCCAAGGGAGCTTTCAATAAAGCGCGGAAAACTGTTCCAAGCCCCGGTCAGAGAGTTAGAGCGCTATCGCCAAAATGAGGTAATCTATAAAAGCATAAGCTTGGATCATAGTCTGCTGGAATTAGACGAGATAGCTGGAAGGCAGATTGATATGACTGTCGAGACAGAATCCGGGGAATACGACGCGTTTACCATTTTCCTGGCGCAAAATGAGAAATTTCATACCAGCATTACCTACAGGCGGCGCGAAAACACACTAGAGTTTGACAGGAATTTCTCGGGGCTGCGCCGGGATGTGATCTGCAACAGAAGAATCTATGTCCGAAATCAAAACGGGCGTTTGAAGCTTCGCATTCTGTTGGATAAATACTGCGTTGAGGTATTCGCCAACGACGGCGAACAGGTGATGACTTCCCTGATTTATACGGAACCTGAAGCGGATGGGATTCAGTTCGCAGCGGAAGGAGCAGTCGTTTTTTCAGTGGTAAAATACAATTTAGGCATGATGTGACAGTATAGAATGTCAATCACCCCATAGCTAAGGCTAGGGGCTTGCAATTGCAAGTCTCCTGATTGACTAGCCTCTAAGTCTCTATCGAGAGGCTGCGCTGTCCAAGAATACATTGGCGGAGCGAGCGAGGCCGCCCGCATTAGCGGGCGGAAACCCCGACCAGCAAAGTGCAGCCATGCCACTGGCAACGAGCCGCAGCCTTGTTTCAGCAGCGGAGCTTTTTAAGCGGCGGCAACTGGGCACTGAGCCTGAAAGCTGCCGGGCCCCGAAGTTAACCGCAGCGGAATGCGCCGACGACCGCGGCAACTCGGGAGGCCCAATCCATCCTTCCATATTTAGAAGCAACGCCGCAACAGAGAAAGCCAAATGGCGATTGGGAGTCGGATGCCGCCGCGCGAGGCGGAAGCCCGCGTCCGGGGCGATCTCGGCCGGGGCGATCTCGCCCGGCGGCTCCAGGAATCGATGGGTTTTTGCGCGGCGCCGCCCTTCAATGTTCGCCGGCTCCTTATGCGCCTGTCTTCCTGATGAAGATTTGGATTATTCAAGCAATTAGTACGCAATGCCCCTGGCTGGAGGGAATGGGAGCTTTCGTTCGAAACAGCTTGACGCCTCGCATAAGGCTTCTTCAACAACCGGTATCACGAGCGCATCCTTGAGCCGGCTGGATTCAGAATCAACGACCCGCATGCTGGGTACGGATTATTCAAAAAGTTCTCTGTCATCCGCTTTCCTTTTGCCCCTTGGACACGCACTTTATATTAGAAAATCCCGCTTCTGCAAGCAATTTTCTGAGTTCCGATCCCGTATAGGCTTTGAGGTTAAGCACATTGATCCAATATTGATAAGGCTTTCATTCCCGCAAACCATTCACAAAATCCTGCCAGAAGCAGACGATCTCAAAGGTGTTGTCGACCAGAAATTTTGCGGAACGTCGCCCCTTTGGATTTCTGCGTATCCGGCATTAATGGCCTTGCGGTTCATCCAGTTTAGTGGACATTCAACAAGCTGCAACAGGCGCAAAGCGCCAAAATAAGCCGATGACTAATGCGAATCCAAGCGCTTTCATCGAAACCCTCCTTGAAGCCAAGTGCCGGAAACGCCTATATCATAACAACCGCCGAATGCACTCCCCTGCCTTTTCGGCGTCGTTGTTTTGGATGAAGTTCATCCTTTCTCCGCTATTGGCCTTCTGCTCCAACCACGCGCGTTTTCACGCGCGGTTACAAAACTGCGGTAGATGCCGCCGTTTTGCATAAGCGCATCATGGGTGCCGCGTTCCGCGATTTTCCCATCCGCGACCACCAAAATTTCATCCGCGTGGCGAATCGTGTTCAAGCGATGGGCGACGACAATCAGTGTCTTGCCGCGGCAAAGCTCGCTGATGGCGGCTTGGATGTAGCTTTCATTATCTGCGTCCACACTGGCGGTGGCTTCGTCCAGGATGATAATCGGAGCATCCTTCAAGATGCACCGCGCAATGGAGATGCGCTGTTTTTCCCCGCCTGAAAGGGTTTCACCGCCCTCGCCTACCATCGTCTGAAAGCCGTCGGGAAGCGCCCGCACAAAATCATAGCAACGCGCCTTTTTCGCCGCGGCGTAGACCTCGTCCTCTGTGGCGTCCTGCCTGCCGAGGGCGATGTTGTTGTATATAGTGTCCTTAAACAGATAAACCCGCTGGAATACCATGCTGATGTTCGCAAGAAGCTCTTTTAGCGGAATTTTCCGCACATCCACGCCGCGAATGCGCACAATGCCGCTCTTAACGTCCCAAAATCGCGGCAGCAGGCTTGCTATGGTGGATTTCCCGCCGCCAGAGGGACCGACCAGCGCGATCATCTTGTTTTTAGGAAGCGTAAACGACACGCCCGAAAGGACATCTTTTTCTCCATAGGCAAAACTTACGTTTTCAAATTGCGCTTCCGGCGCGTTGCCGTCTTTCGGCAGCATGCTTGTTCCATCGTCCGGCAGCTCCGGCTCGGCAAAGACTTCTTCCATGCGGTCAAGGCAGCTGTTCATAATGGTCAGTCGCACACTTTGCCCATAAAGCGATTTGATGGGGCCGAATACATCCAAGCCAAAGAGCAGAATCCCCACCACCGCCACGGCGGTCATCGCGCCGCCTGAATGAAAGGCGAGGGCCAGCGCAATCACAGACGCGCAGCCCAGCGCGAAAACGATATTGAGCCATGTTTGCCATGGGATCATATGCTTTTCCATCGTAAGGTTCTGATCGCAGGTTTTCTGAAAATTACCGCTTAATTCCTTTGACTTTTCACCTAGCAGATTATACGTTTTGATGATGCCGATGCCTTCGATATGATCCAGCACCGCCTCAGTGAGGTTTTCGCTCTGTTCCTGCCTTGCGGCGGAATCGGCAAGAGTTTGGCGATGCATCCCTTTCGCGACAAGCGCGCCAATCAGGCAAACAACCGCAGCGGCAAGCCCCAGCCAAGCATTGAATGCAAGCAGGAACGCGATCATAATCCCCTGCGAGAAAATGTAGCTGATCAAGTCAGCTAGCATCATCATGCAGTTGCTTTCCACAAACGTCATGTCGCTTGCCAGCACCGAGCTGATTTTCCCGATGTTGCCTTCGGTGAAGTAGCTCATGGAGAGCCGCCGCAGATGCGCCCCAAGCGCCATGCGCTGCTCCGCCATCGCAAGAAATCCCGCCGAGGATTGCAGCTTGTTGTCCAAATGTTGAAATAAAATCTGCAAAATCACGCAGACTCCCATGATAACTCCGACGCGCAGGGCAAGCGAGCCTGTCGCGCCGCCATCATAAAAGGCGGACAGCGCATAGGCCGCAAGTCCGATCGGCGCTTTGGACAGCAGTGATTTCAAAAAAGAAAATGCCAGAGCGGCGTAAATTCTGCCCCTATATTTCCCCGCGAACTGAACGATGCGTTTCATCAATGCTATCATTATATATTGCCTCCTTCCGCGTTTACCGACCATGCGGCGCTGCGTTCATGGGCGTTCCAGAGCCTTTGATAAGCTTCGCATGAAGAAAGCAGTTCCTTGTGTCTTCCCGCCGCAGCCAAATTTCCTCCGTCCAGCACGGCAATCACATCCGCCTCCACAATCGAACGCAAGCGATGGGCAATGACAATGACAGTTTTATTTTCAATCAGCTCCGCAATCGCGTCGTTCATCTTTTCTTCGTTTTCCGGATCCATGAAGGCGGTGGCTTCATCCAGCACAATCACCGGCGCGTTCTTGAGAATGGCCCTCGCCAAGCTGATGCGTTGCCGCTCCCCGCCGGAAAGCTGTTTGCCGCCGTCGCCCGCGAGGGTGTGGATGCCTTTTTCCAGACGAGATAAAAATTCGTTGCACTGGGCTTTCTCGGCGGCGGCCAGCACTTCCTCGTCGGTGGCGTCCAGCTTGCCCAGACGGATATTTTCCAGCAGGCTGATGTTGAATAAAAACTGCTCTTGCGCCACAAAGGATATTTCATCATTGAGCGCCTCGACGCTCATATCCCGCACATCCTGCCCGCCGAGCCTGACCGCGCCTCCGGTCACGTCATAGAAATGCACCAGCAACTTTGCCAAGGTGCTTTTGCCGGATCCTGACTCTCCCACCAGCGCGACAAGGCTCCCCTCCGGAGCGCGAAACGACACGCCGTGAAGCACTTCGGCTTCATCGTAAGCAAAACGCACATCCTCAAAGGCAATGGAATGGCCTTTCCCCGAAAAAGGCTTCCCTGTCTGCACAAGCGGCGGGGTATTCAGCGTCTTTTCCAGTTCGGCAATCTTGTGGTTGATTTGCGGGATTGTGGACATGAACGTCATCGCCTTTAAAAACAGCGGGCCTACGGAAAAGGCCATGCACAAAACCAGCGCCAAATCAGGAAGCGTCGAAACCCCGCTGTGCACCAACCCCGCTCCGATTGGCAGCGCAAACAGCGCGGTGCAAGGCAGGATGCTTGCATAAAGCGCCATCCAAGGCCAGCAGGCCTTGTACCATGCAAATGTAAAGTCGCGATAGCCCTTCACATCTCCCTCGAAACGCTTGTAGGACTCGCCGTCCCGCCCGAAAACCTTTACCACATCCATGCCGTTGACGTATTCCACAATGGTGTTGTTCATTTTATCCGCGGCGGCGTACCAGTTTTTCATCTCTCTCATGCCGATGCCGTACATCACGCCCATGCAGAGTATTCCAACCGGCAACGCGGCCAGGCAAAGCAACGCGAGTTTCCAATCCACTATGAACATGCCAATAAAAATCAGCGCTGGAACCGCGAGGTTCGCAAGACCTTCCGGGAGCGCATGCGCCAGCAGGAGTTCGATGCTTTCAATGTCATCCACAAAGGTCTTTTTGAGAGCGCCTGTGCCTTTAATTTGAATCGCGCCCAGCGGTTGGGCTTCCAGCTTTTTCTGCAATGAGATGCGCAGGTTTTTCAGGGTGTTGTATGCGCTTTTATGCGATAGGTCTAATCCCTTAATATACAACACGGCATGCAGAATGCCGCAAAGAGCTATGCCTGAGGCATACAGCAGCGCAGTGTGGAGCGAAAGCGGCTCTTTCATCAGCAATGGCTTGATGATTTGGTACACCAGCAAAAACGGCGTCACGTTTGCCACTAACCCAAAAAACATGACAAAGGCGGAAAGATAGGTGGTTTTACGGTATTTTCCGGTGTACCCCAGCACTTTCTTAAACATTGGCATCCTCCTTAATATTTGGGTTCCCCGCCCATAAACTCTGTAGTTTGCTTTCTATACTCATGGGGCGATTTGCCCATGCATGCGCGAAACGCTACGGCGAATTTGCTTGCGTTTTCATAACCTACAGACGCCGCGACAACGGCAACCCGGTCACGGCTTTCCCTGAGCCGCTTTGCGGCGGCGCTCATGCGCTGGTTGCGCAGATAGGCATAGATGGTGCTTCCAAACACGCCTTTAAAGCAAAGCTTCATGGATGTGAGCGGAAAGCCAAAACGCGCTGAAAGGCCCTCAATCGTGTGCGCCGCGCCCAGGTTTTCCATCATATAGCGTTCTATCGCCTTGACCTTTTCCACCTTTGTTTTATAAAAATACGGCCTTTCGCCGATTCCGGAAATATCCAAGCCGCCAAAATAAAGCAGCAGCTCCAGTATTTTTAAGCGGTGCAGCTGCCAGTCGTCGTTTTGCGGCAGCTCGTAAAGCAAGGAAAAGAGCGAGCAGGGCATCTTTTCCTTTGGCAACAGAATCGGCGGCTTGCCGCCGCAGAATTTGTCGCGCAGAAGCCTCAAATCAATCTCAACCCCTGAGAACAGCGTTGCAATGCTCTCTTGTGCTTCCTCCAAAAAGAAAACAAGCGTCAGACCATGGTAATGGGAGGTGGGGCAGAAGAATTCCGGCATGATTCCATCTGCTGTATGTACCATAGAGGTTCCCGCGTCAAGGCAAAAGCTCTGCCCGTTTGTCAGACAGCATTCCATCCGCCCCTCGCGGCAGTGGTCGATGGAAAACATCTCAGTGTTCACCTGCAAATCGGAGAGATATTGCGACATGTGCATATCGCAGTGCATCAGGATCATTCCGGGGAGCATCTGAAAGCTGGTCATCACGCCGTCGCCTGTGGGATTTTGGATTTTGTAGACAGAGCATCGGTCGTTTTGCACCACCAGCCGCACATTTTGTCCGAAATGGATTTTACCTTCAGGAAACAACGGTTTCACCCCTATCTCATATAAAAAAAGACAGCATTTCGCGTCGCCCGTTCTCGTCAAGAGGAAGCGCGGACGACGCCGCGCCGTCCTTGAGCGTCACCGCATGCGTGCAACAGGACAGAATCAGTTCCGGGTCGTGCGTAATGACAAACACTGTTTTGCCCATCCCGCCAAGCCGCCGGATGTTCTCCGCGACAAGGCGCATATGCGTTAAATCCAAGCCGCTGGTCGGTTCATCAAATACAATGATTTCACGTTCGGACGCAATCGCCGTGGCGATTGCTACCCGCTGCTTCTCGCCGCCCGACAAGCTCATGGGGTGAGACTCCTTGATATCAAGCAGATGCAGGCTGTCCAATATATTTTCGGCGGCGGCGTCATTTTCTCTTTGCATGCCAAGGAGAATCTCATCAAGCACGCTTTCGGTAAAAAGCTGATGGTTCACGTCCTGCATGACCATAAAGCATTTCTTTCTCCGCGCCGCATTGCCAAGCGTTCGCCCGTTTAAGGCAAGCGTTCCGTGAAAGCGCTTGTTCAGTCCGCATAGGCAGCGGGCGAAGGTGGATTTCCCCGCGCCGTTTAAGCCGATGACCGCTATCACACCGCCTTTGGGAAGCGTGAGTGCCGGAATGTCCATCGTTTTATGACCTCGCTTATAAGCATAGATGAAATTTGAAAGCTCAAGCGTACCTCTGCCTTGATTTGACGCCGGACTCCGCGTTTCGCGGAGCTCATCAAGCGACAGGGCGCGCAGGCCCATCGCGGAGCGTTCCTCTGCTGGAATGCTTTCAAATTCCCGCCACGTATATTCGCCTTTGATTTTCCCTCCGCGCAAATAGACTGCCCGATCACACAGCCCTCTCAAATAATGCAGGCGATGCTCGGCGATGACGATGGTTTTTCCCTGTGACTTCCACAAAGCGATGTGACGCCTTAAATCCGCTACCGAGGCCATGTCCAGATTAGAGGATGGCTCATCCAGCACATAGATTTCAGGGTGAAGCGCCGCTACGGACGCGCAGGCGATTTTTTGCTTTTGCCCGCCGGAAAGCTTGAAGATGCTGCGCCCTAGCAGATGCTCTACATTCATTTCCCGTGCAGCAATGTCTATGCGCGCGAGGATTTCTTTTTCCGGCAACCCGAGGTTTTCCGGCCCGAACGCAATCTCGCCTGTGGTATCCACATTGAAGAATTGGCTGCGAGGGTTTTGGAATACGGTTCCGGTCAACCCCGCCATATCATGGAGCTGCAATCCGGATACGCTTTTTCCGCCCACTAAGATTTCGCCTCGCAAATCGCCATCGTAAAAATGGGGGATCAATCCGTTGACGACCCGTGCGAGCGTTGTTTTGCCGCAGCCGGATTCTCCGCACATTAGAACGCACTCTCCGCGCCTGACGCGCAGAGATACGCCCAAAAGCCCGCCCTCCTTGGCGGCGTTTTGATAGGCAAAGGACACGTCGTTCAATTCGATCACCAAGCGCCACCCCCATTTGCAATCAGCCAGCGCACATAAGCGGCGAGGCAAAAAGCGCTTAACATCAAGAATGGAATATCCTGCGCGTGGAAACCGATCCGGCAGATGTTCGTGCGCTTTGCGGGAGATCCAAGCCCTCGCGTGAGCGCGGCGGTGGAAAGCTCCTCCCCGATTTTAAGGCTGCACATCATCATCGGAACAAATCGATATTCCAGCATCTTCAGCGGTTTTCCACCGCAGAGCGAAACACCGCGCATCCGCATCGCGTCGCCGATGGCGCCATATTCCTCCCGCACTGTGGGAAAGAAGCGGAACATCACCGAAAGCGGAATCGCGAGCTTTTCCGTCACATGCATTTTGCGCATGGCAGACATAAAGTCGCTGACCGTTGTTGTTGAAACCAGAAAGTAACCCATCATAAGCCCAGGCATAAAGCGGGCAAACAGACCGACAGACGCGAGCAGAATGAAGTTCAATATGCCGAATGTGCTCGAGAGCAGAAAAATCTCGCCCAAATAAGCTGCGGAAAAGGCAGCCGCATAAAACGCCGCCGCGCTCCATCGTTTTGAGAGCAGCAGGAGCAGCAGGGGCATAAACGCCAGAGCCGGCCGAACATAGGTCATCAGCCCGCCATAGCCTCCAGCGGTCAAAATTATGCCGACAACAAATACCATGGCCATCTTTGTGCGCGGATCAAGCCGCAATCCCTGATAGGCATCTCCGCGCAAAAGCTCCGCCGTCATCAAGCCATCCCCGCGCGATCAAAGTGCTTTTTCAGCACGGCGCGGCCAAGAAGTCCGCCAAGAATGCCAAACGCAAAGCAGGCGGCCACGAGAACGGGCGCAATCCAGTTCGGCAGATAACGAATCAGCGCGTCCGCATATTCCTCTCCGTAACCGCTTTCGATGACAAAACTGCGATAGGCGTCACGAGAAAAGAAAATAGGCATATAATTGCCGAAAACGGCAAGGCAAAATACCCCGTAAGCAAGCACCGCTTTTTTCGCGCTCTGGTATTTGCCGGATTTGACAATGAATTCGGCGGCCAGCGCTGAGACAATGCCAATCGGCAAAAGCCATATGCCGGAGCCCATCACCGTATAAACAGCTCCGACAACGACGGCAAGTATCAGCATTGCGCCGAACTTGCGCACCTTTGTCAGCATGAGCATCATGGGAATCCCTCCTGCTAAGGGAACTGCCATGCTTTGCAGAGGGATAAATATGGGTATGTACCCGATCATCGCCACAGCAAACGCCACGACAAAGTATATCGCCGTGAAAATGCCGATATTGATGAGATCTTTGGGCGTAAGGCGATTGTCTGATTTTTGCATTAGAACCTCTCCTGCATTGTTTAATCGTTCCATCAAGCCATCCCCGCGCGAGCAAAATGCTTTTTCAGCACAGCGCGGCCAATCATCGCGCCCGCACAGCCAAACGCAAAGCAGGCGACCACAAGAACAGGCGCAATCCAGTTCGGCAGGTAACTCATATAGGCGTCGGCATACTCTTGACCATAGCCGCCGCTCACCATTTTCTCATAGTAGGCGTCGCGCGATAAAAACGTCGGCACAAGATTGCCGAAAATCGCGATGCACCAAACGCCATAGGCAAGCACCGCTTTCTTCGAGCTCTGATATTTGCCGGATTTGACAATGAACTCTGCGATGAGTCCTGTCACGACGCCAATGGGCAATGTCCAGGGAGATGTGCCCATGACCATGTAAAAAAGGCCTAGTATAATAATCATGATCAGCATTGCGCCGAATTTGCGCACCTTGGCGGCTAAGAGCATAAATAGAATTCCTCCCGCAAGCGGGCAAAGCGCCATCAGAAGCGGCATGAAGACAGGTATGTATCCAAGGCAGGCGACCGCGAACATAACCACAAAGTAAATTGCCGTGAAAATGCCGACGTTGATGAGGTCTTTCGGATTCAGCCGATTGTCTTGTCTTTGCATAAAAATCCTCCTTGTATAATCTATTTTGCGTCGTTGCCTGATTCGTGCAGCTCTGATTTTTCATCAAGGCGCAGTGACGCATGCACCCCTCTTAGCGCTGCGCATTATTAGCCATCAACAAGTTAGCCGTGGGTAACTTGCAAATAGTATAGCATAGCTCCGTTTGAATTGAAACTCCATTCAGACGATTTAGCTCTAAATAGACGGAAACTTTTACGAACAAGTTTAAGCCGCGAAATATCGCGTTGCATTGCAAGAGGGGTTTACAATTGACCAGCATACTGTTCTGCGGAAACGCAGAGGCGACCATGCGCCAGTCACTTATCGACAAGGCTACATAAGGTATCATCGGATTGCCTGCCAACCTTTTCTATGGCACGGGCATTCTTGCTTGCATTATCGTTATCGGCAAGGAAAACGCCGATGAGCGGAATGGCATCTTAATGATTAATGCCATCCACGGCTTAATCAAAGACAGCAACAAAAACCGACTGAGTGAACGTGATGTTTATAAAGCCGCCACAGTTTTCAACATTCGACTGAACTGCAGAATACTCCCGCTTTGCAACGAATTGTGAGATAAAGAAAAAGAACGCTTACAACCTCAACATTCCCCGCTGCATAGTCAGCGGAGCGGCTGAGGATTTGCAGAGCATTGACGGACGCCTCAATGGCGGCATTCCAGCCAAGGATGTTGAGAGCCTGTCGCGTTGCCGGGAAACCTTCCCAAACCTGCGCGGGCAGTTGTTTAAGGGCTTCCGTGATGGTTTTGACACGTTGACTGTCGGAAAAGATGAGGTGCGGGACGCCGTCTTTGGCGATGCGGAATTCTCCTCCTGCGCCGATATAATGGAGACTGCCTTTGAGAAGTGGAAAGCAAGCGTGGACGGCAGCCTCCGTGCCATCACCGGCACGACCAAGCCCAAACTGCTGATTGCCGACATCTCCGAGGAAACCCTAACAGGCTTCGAGCCTGTCACCCTCGTGGATAAGCATGACGCTTATGAGGCGCTGCTTCCTACTGGAACGAAACGATGTCCGACGACGTTTACCTCCTTGTGCAGGACGGATGTAAGGCTATCCGCGACATCGAGGTGTTCATGAAGACCTCCGCGAAAAAGAAAAAGGCGAGCAATACCTCAAACTGACAGAAGAACAGTGCGTGGAACTGTTCCTGAACCGTAAATGGTACGATTATCAGTGGCGTCTACGCACTCTATACGGCTGTGAGCCACCGCATTTCTGACTGCATGACAGAACTCAACGAGCGGTAGATTAAACCCTGCCCGCCCTCGAAATTGAGGTCGCGCCGCTTGAAGGCACGGTCAAATCTCATTGGGAAAGGATGGGATTTGTATGGTGATGCGGGAAACAATTATGATTGAGTTGAAGGGCAGACTGAAATTGTGATATAAAGAACAACAATGTTTTCTATAAATTTACAGTTATCCCTTTATGTTGCCAATGAGCACTCAAAAGAACCCGAACGCGCCGCAGAAACGCCCGCGCCCATCCCCGCGCCGGAGAACAGCCCGCTTGACAAGGTGAAACGGCCAACCGAAAAGAAGCGGAGCCGGGAGCGCGAACGGTGAACAAGCCCAAACGCGCCAGCGACATCCCGGTTTATGTTTATAATTCTCCCGCCGAGCAGGAACAGCTGCAGGCGCGTATGGCCGAGGCGGGGACAAACAACATGGGCTCCTTTATCCGCAAACGGCGCTCAATGGGTACGTCCTGCATGTTGACCTCCCCCCGGTGAAAGAACTAGTTTCCCTTAGGCGGCGGCGATACCCGGAGTACATGGCGGCCTTGCAAAAAGACTGCGCCGCGCTCTGGGGGCCGCTGTCCGATTTGCTAAAACAGCTTGCGGAGATTGTGAAGATGTGAAAAACGAGGAGCATCCGGCCCATGTTACGCCGGCGCTCCCCGCCTTTTTCATGCCCATGACCTCTCACATCTGGCTCGATGTTATTTCAAAATTGAAGCTGTTTTTTTCGATAGAACGGTGTATGCTATGAGTAGGAAATTAAGAGTTTCCTACTCATATACTGCTTTTCATATAAAATTACCTTTTTTGGAGCTTGATTATACAGCGAGTGCTAAATGCCGAAATCAGCATTTCGCACCACTCAATGGACAGTCAAGGTCCAAAAAAGGAACATTTGATGAAAAGCGGTATATAAAGGAGGCTCTTGCCATGTTAGCTGAGTTGCGCCAAAATACGCAGATCACCATACCAAAAGAGATCATTGCCAGACTGGGGCTTCACGAGGGCGATAAGCTGGAAGTCACCGAGCAGGACAATCTTTCTTATGCAGCAGTGGTTTATCCCAAAAAATATTTCGATGAACTGCGCTGAGAGATTGAAGAAGCGAGAGCAAAAATAGCGTCCGGCAAACAGTCAGTTTCAACAGCGTTGACGCTCTTTTCGTAAAGCTGGCGGAGAATTGATGGCCTATCAGTTTAGCTTTACTGAGCGGTTTCAGTAGCATTATAAAACGCTGACGCTAAATGAGAAAAAACAGCTTATGCGGAAACTGGAACTGCTTGCGGAAAAACCCATGCTCCAGTCCCTGCTGACAAAGAAAATTCAAGGCGCTTCGAACTTTTACGAGTAGCGTCAACGTGGATATTCGGATCGTTTGGTTCTATGAGAGCGATAAACTGATTATCCTTGTAGATGTGGGACTCCATGATACTCTAAAGCAATTATGAAAATTGAACTCAGCTAAAAGCGCTGCCGCAAAAATCGGCAGTGCTTTTCTCTATATATTCTCTCGCGGTGCTTCGGGCCAAGTCGGCCCGAAGTCTGCTACTGCCCGGCGACCGTTCGCAGAGGCACTCCATTCGATTTTAGCGTTTCACCAAAATCAAATGGATGTCAAGTCATGGCTGCAATCAATTTGCGGGATTTTTACCTATACCTGCGTAGAGTTTGTGGATGGGCGGAAAAATCGCGGCGGAACTTTTTGCGGACAAGCGGTATCATAAAGCACATGAGCGCCGCGTGAGGCGAAACAAGTAGCAGTATTCCCTCGATGCGGAGGACGGCATAGAAACGGCGGCTATCAACACCGCCACCCTCTTCCCGGAGCGGTGCTGGATATGATGGAGCGGCATTGCGCCTTGTGTCGGGCGTTAAATTCCCTGCCCGACATACAAGGCCTGAGGATTGACGCGCATTACATGCTCGGAATGAGCCGAAAAGAAATTGCACAGGTCGAGCATGTGAGTGAGAGTTCGGTAAACGAAAGCATTGATCGGGATCTTCGGACTATGAAAAAATCGGAACTGTCAGCAGTATACGCGAGGAGCACCGGCGGAAATCCGACAGCTACTCTATTTAATGCAATCTATATGCAGAAAGTTGCAGGGAAGCGCAATCGCTTATTGCTCAAGGCGGCTAGAAGCAAAAGCGGAAATATCTCCCAAATATGCGCATGCTTGTCCATTGTTCAGCGTAGTTCAAATGCCATACGGGCGAAAAGGGTTCATTTTTGGAAGGCGTTCAAGCGAGAGTTTTGACGTGCGTACGTTAGACGGAACAAAGCTGTCTGCGGGAATCAGCCGCGAAAAACTCAAGCTTTTAGAGAAGCGCAAAGCAATATTGACAGAAAGGGGGCATGCAGCTTCCTCCCCATGCCTAAAGGCAGGGGTATCCGCCACATAACAACTGAAGATTAACAGGGATATTTCCTTTTTCCTACAGGCATGATTGCTAGCTATCCATTCCGATTTACTATATCAAGTAAGCCATATCTTATCCGCAATCAAAACTCTCCTGCTCGTGCGCTTCTCCAAAAAGATAATCCGCAAGAAGCTCGTTATACCGAATCTTCATCCAATGTTCCTTTTTAGCTCTATGAAAATCAGTATGCCCTGCGTATTTTGCCCTCTGAAGACCTTGACGATTCATCGCTGCGCCTACCGGGCTTGGCGATGAATCGTCAATTAAAATACTCTTGAAACCTATATAAAACCCTAACACCTGGTCTTCAAGCCTTGAAGCGCTCCAAGGCATTCCGCCATTTTTGTCCTTTTCTGTAAATTCCACCCCACGCTTTTCAGTGTTCTCCCTGTCTTCGGCAATTTTCCGGGCGACAGCTGGCGCGGAGCCGCCTTTAAATCCGGTTGCGGAAAACCAGCCGCACTCGATGAATTTATTCATCGCATGCTCGGAGCCGTAGAGGCTGTCCATCGCGGCGCCGAAAACCTCTCCGGGAAAAGATTTATGCAGCTTGCCCGCCAGATTGTCGAAAGCCTTGAGCTCGCACTCCCGCTTTTGACGGCCGTCGCTTTCATCCCCGCCTTCGAGCAGGCGATTGCGGAGAAGCGGCAGACTGTCGTCATTTTGTATAAATTCAGTGCTGATGGAAACTACAACTTCGCCTTGCAAAAGCAACTTGGCTTCAAGCGCTGCGGCTTCGAATTCTATGGAAACCGCTTCTTTTTTCTTTGAAAGGTGTATTTTAAAGGTTTGGAAGGGATATTCGCGGGCGAACCCCTCAAAGGATTCCTCAGCGGTCTCCATTCAGCGGGATCGCCTCGCCGAGGAGCTTGGCCCCGCCGACGAGCGGCTGCCACGCCCCGTTGATCCCGCCGCCTTGGAAAACGGGCGCGGACAAGGGCCGCCTGCGCATTGTTCCCGCAATATCCGCCGAATCTTCTGTTTCAGCGGATTCGGGCATGTTGTTCAAAGTCTGGGACAGAGTTGCAGTTTCCGGCGGAATTAGGATCTAAATCCAAAAGCGCGGCGGCCGCCGACACAACTGCGGGAGTGTCCAAGACTTGATTCATCGCCCTGAGGGACTCAATATGGCAAACTACGGCTAAAATTCCCGCCGATTTATATGCAAATCCAGTTTTTTCAAGCGAGAATCCACTGGATCGACTGTTTTTTTATTGTTTTCTATAAGCGTTGGAAAAAGCGCCTTATTATGAAGGAAAGCAAATTTAGCAAACGAGTTTCCTGCCTTTTATGGCATAAGCTTCCTTTTTGTTGGCCTGCCTAGATTTCCTGGCTTTTTGGAATATCTGCATCGACTTGAGGGTTTTGAAATTCATTTGATCCGACAGCCATGTCGTTTTTACGGCTTTGCTTGCCCGTAAATGTCGTCTCCATCCAATATGCGCCTGTTTCCTGTATATTTGTTCTGTTCTGTTCTGTTTATTTCACAGAATTTCATACTTGTCAATCCTTTTCTGCAAAGTTTTATCAGAAAATTCTCACGCCCGTGCGTTGCACCTCATACAGCATACTATATTTATCAACATCGCCGTCGTCCAAAATGAGGTTCGGCTCAATTCTTGCATCAACGTCCGCCGCAAGCACAAACAAATTACCAAACACACTCATATATGTTCCGTCATCGAGCTTGTCAAAGACTACCGCAACGTCAATGTCGCTGTTCTCCCGTGCCGTGCCTTTCGCGTATGAGCCATAGAGGTACACGGCTTTCGGATTGAATTTTGACGTTATGTTCCGCGCATATTTCGTTACGTTTTCATTAACGATTTTATCCATTCTCCAAGCACCTCCGTTTCTGCGAGTAACTCGCCGCAATACTCATTTGTCAACAAATCCGCGATTACATTCTTATAATCCTCATATCGCGCCTTGATATACAGTGGGTCAAGTTTAATGAGCGTTTGCTTAAAGGCATCGGTGAGTTTATCGTACAAAGCGGTTTGTTTCGCCAATGCGTTCAAATTGTGAGTTTGAGGCTGTGCCTCGTCTTTTAAGAAAATATAATAGGCTTTCAGCATTTTTTCTATCGACTGGTGGCACATAAAACCCGTATATAAATAACGCCCCGCACCATACATCACCTTTGCTGATATGAGTTCGTCATCACAGTTGTTATGCGGCGGATACCCCTGCCTTTAGGCATGAGGAGGAAGCCGCATGCTTCTTTCTGTTAGCGTTGCTTTTCGCTTCTCCAGAGGCTTGAGCTTCTTACAGCTGAT
>JAISZB010000295.1 GCA_031269465.1 Clostridiales bacterium
TAACCTGCTCCGCGCTGATGAACGATAGCGTAAGCTCTGCCGAGGCTGCAAAATATGTCGGTCACTCCAACGTGACGGTGTTCTATAATCACTACGCTTTCTTGGATTTAGGACGCAAGTTGGAGCTTACAGAAAGAATCACCAGAAATCTTGGAATGCCGCTTGGAACGGGGAGCGTAACGCTCCTCTGAAAAGCCCCGCAAAGTCAGCAATTACAAGGGTTCGCAATTTTCAGTGTGAAATGTAGAGGATTTTTTCAAATATAATTTTTTAAATATAAAATCATTTTAATAAAATCAAAAATAAGTTTGACTTTTAAAAGTCAAGTTTTTATAAACCTATTGACAAAAAGGTTCATTGTAAAATGAAATGTAACAGATACAGCCAGTAGAAATCCATAGGGAAACACGGTATCATTTAGTTTGCGTAAAAAAAATGAAGGGGCGGATCCCTGTGGATCAATGCAAGCGTAGCGCAGAAAGCCGGACGTTTCAACGCCTGCCGCCGTTCGAGCGCGGGGAGATCAAGGCGCTTTCGGGGGAGGGGCCCGGGCATTTCGCCGAGACGGGCGGGGCGGCGCATGAAAAAAGCCGCAAGAATTGCCGCAAGCCCCTGAGAATTGCTGAACGCCCCGATTTTATGGCGTTCGCCGATGAGAAGCCGGGGGAGGGGCGGCCTCCCGACACGGCGGCGGGGCGCGCGAAGCTGGAGCCGGAGCTTTCGGGGAAGCCCGCCCTTTGCGCCAAGGCGCCATGCAAGTGCATAGATCCGGGCATTATGTCGATTAAGAATATAGATTTGGCGCTGAAGGTTCGGCGCAAGCCCAAAAGCGAGAAGGTCCGCCAAAGCGGGAGGGCTTTGGGGGCGGGCGTCGAAGATCGGCCTGAAGCGGCGGAGGCGCGCGAGGAGTTCGGCCATTGGGAAATCGGCTCGGCCGTCGGGAAAAAATCGGACAAGTCCGCAGTTCCGGCGATAGTCGAGAGGAAGGCGCGCAGCCAGATCGCCGCGGAGCTCGGCGCCGCGGACGCGGCGGGTTGCCGGAAGCTTCGGCGAGGCGGCCGGCGTCGCCTTCAAAAGCGCCGCAGGCGGCAACGGCCGGGAGTTCGCGGGGCGGGTCGGCGCCGTGGAGCGCGCCGTCTATTTCCGCCATCCCCACTCAAGCTTCGAGAAGGGGGCCGGCGAGCGCCACAGCGGGCTTCTGCGCCGCTTCGCGGAAAAGGGGGGAAGCGCGGACGACATGCCCGCGCAGCTGATCTCCTAGGCGGCGGACTGGAACAACAACCTTCCCAGGAGAATTCTGGGTTGCAAGACTCCTGCGGAAATGTTTGAGATAGAGATCCTTAAAACAGCGCAAGGGGCGGAGCGGCGCCTTCGCCGCCACCAGACCCCAAGACCGCCGAAGCCGCAGGCGAGGCGGTCTTGG
The DNA here is from genome assembly GCA_031269465.1 of Clostridiales bacterium. Taxonomy (GTDB): domain Bacteria; phylum Bacillota; class Clostridia; order Lachnospirales; family WQUN01; genus JAISWZ01. Next base: position 1,424 of record JAISZB010000295.1, read on the forward strand.
GGTCTGGTGGCCCCTGCTCCTACGTCTTCCACTTGGGGAAAGGAAAAAAATCCCTATGGCATCTGTTGCATTTGATATTGCAATTTATACTATTGACAAAAAGGCGAAATATTTCTATAATTCACTGCATCAGGGGTGATGTGTATGGTTAAGCAATATGGGTTTGAATATATTCAAGCTTCTTGCGTATTGGAAGCGAATCACCTTCGATGCCGATGAATGCTTTGAGCAACTTGCTCTGTGCGTAGTTGTTGTTATGCAGGAGCCTGTGCTGAACGCCCCGGAACCTTTCTCGCCGCACGGGATTAGACAAAGCATTAGCATGCATTTACTCAAACCTGCGCCAATTTGATTTTTACCAGTGACGTCCTCGGCCATGCCGATATCAAAACCACCGAGGTGTATGCGTGGATCAACGCCGAAATGGAGCGCAAAGCACTGGAAAGGGCTTCGAAAGGTGTGACGTCTGAAGGGTTGCGGTTCGGCAGACTGACAAAGGTCTGCTTGAGTGGTTTAAAGGTTTGGGCTGATTATTTATGGGAAGTTGTTTTGGAAAAAAACTTGCATTTGGGCTGGTTATTTATGACGAGGTGCACACCCTGCCCGCGCTTGTGCGTGAAGACAGTTTGCAACTAGATGTTTCTCCATCATTGGCTCCAAGAAATATGATCTTCCCTGGAAGATGCTCGAGAAAACAGGATTTATAGCGACCGTCTCCTGCACAGAGGTGCGGGTTCCGCTTGACGGCGAGGACAGTCGCATGTTTGCGATAGCAGATAAGAGAAAGAAGTTTCGCATAGCGGCTGAAAACAGTAAGGAACTAGACTTTCTGGAAACCCTCCTTGAAATTTACAAATACGGTCGCATCCTCATCATTGGCACTTACATAGGACAACTGAGTCAATAATCTACCGCTTAGTATCTCAAGGCTAAAGCCTTTTGATGCTTACTAAAGAGCGGCAAGGCTAAACAGTTAAGCTCGAACCATTTGCCATCCAGCTGCTGTACGGAAGCAAGGGAACTAACTGTTTCGAAAACTCTTTTTATTATTTACCAGTCAAAAGAGCATAAAACTCTTGCAAAGTTGAAGAGAATATATATTTAAATTCCAAAATTATAAATTTGAATATATAAATCTTATATATGGCATGTATGCTTTATAATTATATGACAGAGTTAACGACAAAATATTCAAAATGACAGTCACTTTGCAAACCGTCGGAATAGCTACGAAGCAAGGAGACCCGCCCGATTGCCCTGGGCATTGATGCTGGAAGCAAAACGGCAGGAATTTCTGCGGCAACTGAAAAGTAGAGCTATACGCCTCTGAGATGCAGCTGAGGGCTGATACAGACGATTTGCTTGCGGCTAGACGACAGTTCAGGCGTACGAGGCGTTCAGACGCCCGAGGCGCAATCGCAATACGAGCTATCGCCAGACTGGATTCAACAACCGCATCCGGGCAGACATAAAGGATGGCTGGCTCTATCTATAGGGCACAAGATCCAGACTCATGCAAATGCCGGACGTCAAAGGTCTCATTTTTGAAAAGCGGGCAAGAGGAAGCTTTGATGTTCGCACGCTGGATGGCAAGAAATTGAGCGCGGATAATCTGTAAGAAGCTGAAGCCGTTGGCTGGGAGAACGTCTATTTCAGCAGAGAAAAAGAGAAAGGGCGAGGAGGCGCATTCCCCTGCAAATACGATTGGTGTATAGCTCTTGTGCCATTTATCGCCTGCTTTGCATGAAGAACCCATAAACAAATGGTTTTAATCGCGAAGCTCTGGCGCATGATTAATAACAAGGCTTCCTCGTATACAAGTCGCTTTCGTATAGGGTTCTTTTTAAAAATCACCTCAAAAGGCAAACATGGCCAAGAAAAGGATGATGCAAGTGAAAGCAAGCCAAATTCTGCAAAATATGGTAGTGGGATCAACCAATGATGGTTTGTTGAGGATAGCTCGAGTATTGAATTTAAAGCTCAAGGCAAAAAATAGAGTCTATGTGTACAATGCCCTTTGCAGATTCTATGACACTCCTGGATCAGCGGAAACTCTGTACAATGGCTTGAACGCTTATGAGAAGGAAATCCTCGCCTGCTTTTTTCAAGGGGACATGCATCCATTGGAAATCGATCTTTCAGTAATCGCTGTTAAATACGATTTTGAATACTCAAACAAAAGATACTGGGGAGTAAAGAAATGGTTCTCTGACAATTCTTTGCTCCATGCCATGATTCCAAACAACTGCTTGCCCGATGAGTTTAAAGGATATTTAAAGACTGTGATTCCTCCTCATGTCACTAAATTCTTTCCTTCAGAAATAGACTCTGAGAAAGATGAAGATGAAATCATTTCCCGCGAAGAGCGCTACAAAGACTTCGACATGCTCATAAGATTCATTAACAACAACAGCATCTCAGCTACAAAGGCCGGAGGATACATGACAAAGGCCAATGCCACAAAGTTTCATGCGCTCGCTGGATATCATGAAATCTTCTACAACGAGTGCTATGAAATCGATGAGATAAGAAACGCTGGAGAATTGGCAGTGACCACTGGCATTGTCAACCTGCTGAAATGCGCGGATATCATAGACATCATCAAAGACAAGTACACTCTGTCAAAAAACGCATCCCAATACTGCCTGCTCAGCATGCCTGAAAAAGCTCAGTTTTTATACAACGCATACTTGAAAAACGGCAACAACCATGTGATTGATGAATGCGCGAGAATAAAAGGGGTGAAACTCAAGTTCGGAAAATCCAACTACAATCTTTCAGAAGCCCGCAAAACCATTGTTTCTTACCTGAAGTTGTGCCCAGTAAACGAATGGATTGATTTTCAGCAATTATCGCTTGAGATTCTAAGAATGAAACGATTGCTGTTTAAGGAATCAACAGGTGAGCCTGCAATCAAAGGCCCAGACTATAGCTTTTATGAAGAGAGCTCCCCCAGCTGGAGCGAGTTCGAGGAGCTTGCGATAAATGTTGTGCTTATGGAGTACTTGGCTGTGATTGGAGCCATAGATGTCAAAATCCGTTACAACAGCATAAGCGAGTATAACGATGACTCAACTCCTCAAGTTACGTATTTCAGAATTACTGATCTGGGAGCTTTCCTGTTTGGATTGTCATCTGGGTACACAGAAAAAGCGCCTGATGCTGGCAAGGAAAAAGGCATCATGGTGCTTCCCAATTTTGACGTCATCATCTCCAATGGGCCTGACAGGATGTCGCATGAGCTGTTCTTTGACCGTTTCGCCACAAAAACTACCGACGATAAAGCAGTAACGGTGTACAAGCTCGATTTTAAGTCTATGGTTAAAGCGTTGGACATCGGTATCGCAATAAGAGAGGTGGCTGCCTATTGCGATGCGTTCACGACTGCCCCTTTGCCTGAAAATGTCAAGATCACTTTAATGGAATGGGAAGAACAGAGCAAACGTATCGTTGTGAGAAACGCGTATTTCATCTCTTCAGACGATCCCTTCCTTTTGGATGAGCTGAAAAGCTACACGGGCATGAAGGCTCTGTCAGAGGATAAGATTCTCAACTCATTGATTCTCAAACCCGGATGTGAGAAAAAGGCCAAGACTGTCATTGAGAAAAACCAGAGATTCTGCATATTCGGAAATTAAGGCGTTGCTGTTAAACAAATCCATCTTTGCTGTTGAAACCGCTTAATAATCTTTTGGCGCATTAGAGAATTATCCAGGGCGAGAAGTGGAAACCCCATTTGCTTGGCATGCATAGTTTCTCGACTTTTCTTGCTGGCAAATGCTCTATATTTAGAGCTTATCCGCAAATATAACTAGATATCCTGGATTAAGTATCATGAGAATTTAGAAATGGCTCAAAGATTCTGGAAATATGCTGAGTCTGAAGCGTTGAATGTCGCGTACAGTCCTTTGATAACTTTGTGTTGAGAATCGACAAAGCCATATATGAATATGATAATGCAGTCAAGTCGCTGATATCCGAAAATTCCAAATGTTCGTCGAATTTGAAGCCCTTTACCAATCTATTTTATGATGGAAATTAATATTATTTGTATAAGCTTGTTCATAAGCGACCAAGTTGATTTACACTTGCCAATATTGCAAATCTGTATATTTAAAATCAAAGGCAAAATTGAGTCCTACTGATAGGCTTTTGTTGTTGTCAGACTCGAAGAGTTTAATCATTTGCTTCATTACGCCTAGCGCTTGCGCTGATCAAATGTTTCTCTTGATGAAGTCAGCCACCAATTGCATGGCTTTGGTTGCGTAATCTGATGGCTTCAAGGTGAAGCCGTGAGTGGCATTTGGGAATTCATGGACTTCTGTCGGCACGCCAGCGTCCTTAAGCATGTTGGAGTACTTAAAGCCTTCATCATGCAGGAAGTTCATACCAGCTAGAACCACTAATGCGGGCGGAAGACCAGCAAGCTCTTTCTTGGTGGCGTACACTGGTGATGCATGCGATCTCCCGCCTGCTCCGGTTTCACAGAGCATTTGTCAAAGAAGAGCGCCATTTTGGGAAGGATTGCTCCTTTAGGCCTGGGCTTGTCAAGTGCGCTTGTCTTGAAATCCAAAGGCGGGTAGTTCAGCATCTGAAACCTGTATGACAGGTCGCCCTTATTGTTGGCGACCAGGCACTCGACAGTCGACAAAGCTGCCCCTGCGCTGTGCCCTTCGATTCCCACATGCTTGGGATCTATCCCGTACTCCTTGGCGTTTTTTGGAGTAGTGCAGGCAAACTTCGTGCATCGCTTCAACCGCGCAGGGGTAAGGGTTCTCTGGAGCCTTTGGGGAGTCGATTGAGATGATCCTGGCACCTATTCTGCTGAGAAAATACCTGTTCAGCTCATCATCCGACTCTGCAGTCATCAAAATGAACCCTCCGCCATGCATGTCAATGAACAGGGGCTTTGGCTCCTTGCTGTCAAAGCTGTATTCGAGAACCCTAACATCACCATGCTTAGTTTTGACGCTTCGCACAGAACAGATTGGCTCCTTGAAGTTGCGAAGCTTGACTGTGAAATTTGCCATGCCCCGAAGCATCTTCGCTCTGGCAAAGATTTGCGTTTGTGACATTTCCTTTGCCATGCTAGCTCCTCCTTCTTGGTTTAAAGAGCCAAGAGATTTCAAGTTCCCTTGAAAGCTTGAATTTAGGCAAATAAATGCAAGTCTTTAGCAGTATTGTCTGATGACTGCAAAGAGAAGTCTGAACAGCATTTGTAAAATCATAGACTCCTGTCGGCACTTAAGCATCCTTAAGCTTTTTGGAGTACGTCAGCCTCCATCATGCAGGGAGTCCATCCACGCAAGGCGGGCGGAAGACCAGCAAGTTCTACCTTGGTGGCATACATTGGTGATGCATGCGATTCTACCGCTTGCTCCGGCTTCACATGGCATTTGTAAAAGAAGAGCGCCATTTTGGGAAGGATTGCTCCTTTAGGCCTGGGCTTGTCAAGGGAGCTTGTCTTGAGATCCAAAGGCGGGTAGTCCAGCATCTGGAGCCTGTAAGACAGATCGCCTTTCTCCTTTGCGGCACATTTCGATAAGCTCGCGGTTGACGGCGTGGAAAGCGATCTCCCTCGCCCGCTCAATGATATGCAGAACCTCACCGAAATCTGGCGCGGCTGTGGTACCGTTGTTTTTGCTTTTGCTCCATTCCGATTCACCTAGTTGATTTATTTTACCGGTTTTACAAGCGGCAATGAAAACATTGTTCGCTCTCAATGGGCTTTATTCCACGGAAAAGCACAGTTGAAATGTGTCCGTTGCCCCCAAGTCAGGGTAACGCTCATAAACCGCGCCGATGCCCCGATATCGCAGCGGCAAAGTCGGCGAATATTTGCCCGTAGTTCTCGGTTGAACAGGGTACGACAAAGTATGTCTGCGTGGGGATAATCCACTTCGCCCAGCCATTTGGCGGAAATGCGTCCGCAACCGCTTCGCAGGCCGCCATATATCCACCGCCATCATCGCTACAAGGATTATTCGTTTCCTCAAAGCCGTTCATCTCACCTCACATTCCAAGGGGCGATCTGCCAGCACTTTTCAGAACAAGCCCGCTAATCTCCGCAAAGTTGGCGTTTGCCGCTTGCCACGGCGGTTTTATCCACTACTGCGAGTTTTTACGCGAATCCATGCTCACTTTGCTGATAACGACGAATGCCTTTGTGTTCGACTCTGACGCTCTAAATGATGTCAAACGTCTTGTAGCGCTTCCATTTGCCGACTGTCTTTCCGAGATAGCCTTCATCTTACTCCAACGCCATAAACGATGCTCTCGAACCCACGCCCGAGCATTACGACCTCTTGAATTCTTGTGAAGCCGCCGCACATGCCCGGAAATAAGAGCGCTCATGTAGCTGTCCGGCAGCTTTGACATGACCTGCGTATCGCCGGACATACATACCACCATATTCAGGCGTAAATCGTTTGCTAAAATCATTTCAAGAAAAACGCCGGCACTTTCTCGTTTACCACCGTAGAAAGTCTGTCATTGGACAAAAAAAAGCCGGCCGTTGTACCTCTCGGCAGTTCGGCAAGCGCGGGACGCAGAGCAAAAACAATTCCAATACAGCCGGTTTCCGTATCGTTATCCTGAACGGAAACTCTTGCCCGTTCCAGCTTTTTTGCGAGTGGTACGGCGTTGGTAATGCCGCAGGGGAGCGATGTTCCGAGGTTACGGAGAAATGTATACTTCTTATCACACAAAAAAGGAACATTTGATGAAAAGCGGTATATCTCCGCAGGACAGTTTAACGCCCTTAACATAAGCTCTGCAGATGCCGAAACGATCTCGATTTAGAGGTCCTAAAGAAGATTTTTTTAATGCATTCAGCTCTTTTTTCATTATTTGCCTGTCTAAGTTTATATTTAAACAATGTCGAACGGCTTTTGTACGTCCCAATATTCGACATTCTTTCTGAATGCCGGCCATAAAGCGAAGAATGCGGATCAGATCAGGAAAATTTGCTTATAGAGCCAAATCAAGCGCTTCTTCAGCCGAAAGCTGAAGGCCGAAAGGGCGCACTTGCCCGTGAAGGCCTTAATATTGGTTGATAATAACATAATATGTAATCATATATGCATTTATGGTGGGGACAACATGGTCGCTCCCAAGAAGCCTAATATTTGCGACGGGTATTTTTTGCAGTTGCAACTGATTTTTTTCATCAGTCGCTTTATGCTAGATTTCAACAAAATTCGTACTATAGCAGGAAATGCGGGGGCTGCTTTCTTTATTTCAGCGGGCTGGAATGATCCGCAACCTGCCGTCGTCCTATTTTCGTCGTTTTTCATGGCAGTGTCGACTTGAAAGCGGCATTCTTCAACGCACCAGTGCTTTCGTACGGCGCAGGCAAAAATATCCAAATTTTCTGCACTTGAGAAGAAATATCGATAGCCGGCTTCGAGAGGCTTATAGGGATTGCTCGGCATTTTTGCCGCGCGGACGCATCCAGCGGAAGCGAATCCGGGGAATTTTTTGCCCAGTCCAAGAGATTCGGCGTCCAACGCCAAAAAACAGTCCCTCGCGATAAGCGCCCCATGGCTGCAGTCCAGGTTTCTTTTCGCTATTATTCCTGAAATGCGGGAAGATCCGGCGGCGCTTCAGCCGGCTTCAGCGCTGCGGAGCAAGCACAGCCGCCCTCAAAAAGCGGCGCGGCGCCTGAAAAGCCGAAAATGCCCTTTATCGCCCTGAAAGCCTTCTTGTTGTTGTCTTTCGCCGCGGAAATCCAATGCATCCCGCCCCCGGCGCAAGACTCCATCGCCGCGGAGCGCGCGGCTCCGGCGCCGGCGGCCGAG
>JAISZB010000297.1 GCA_031269465.1 Clostridiales bacterium
AATGTCCATAAAATGTATTTTCGTACTAAATTACCTTTTTTGGAGCTTGATTATACAGCGAGTGCAAAATGCCGAGATCGGCATTTCGCACCACTCAATGGATAATCAAGCTCCAAAAAAGAAACATTTGATGAAAAGCGGTATATACTGATTACTAGGTCTGGATTACAATATATCAGGCCAAAAAATCTTAACTTGGAGAGTTTGCTTATGGCTTTTAAAAATGCCAAATGGCCTCTCATTTCATATGCGTCTGTCATGATTATTCTTTTCGCAGTGTTCGTTGCAATGAACATATATCCTTTCGGAAATCTGACATTGATTAAAAATGATTTGTTCAGCTCTTTCGCCCCTCTCGCAAATGAATTCAGAGAAGCGATTTTATCAGGAAAAAGCCTTTTGTATTCTTGGCAGGGCGGCTTAGGCGTAAACCTTCTCCCAAATGTCTTCAATGCCTTGCTGAGTCCATTTTCCTTGATTATATTGCTGTTTCCGGCCAAATACATCACAGAGCTCTACCTTTTGTATTTCCTGGTTAAAATTCCATGCGCGGCCGCCTCATTCTCGTACTTTCTTGGAAAGAGGTACGGCGATTGCGGCGTCTGGTCATGCATCTTCTCTGTGGGATACGCGCTATGCTCCTATGTCACGGCTTATTATCAAAATATAATGTGGCTGGACAGCGTAATCATTCTTCCCATTCTGGCTGCATCCATATGGAAAATCATTGATGGCGGAAAGCCCGCCTTCTTTTCAGTGATTCTGTCCATAGGCATAATAACTTCCTTTTATACAGGAATCTATCTATGCTTGTTCTCCGCAGCGTACTTTATCATCGAAGCCTTTTTGCATCTTCCTCGCGACAGGAAAATCATTCTGAAGAAAGCGGCAGACTTTGCTATCAGTTCCCTCCTCGGCGGAGGGATCGCAGCCTTTGTTCTCATTCCCGTCGTTTTCGCAGTTTCCTATACGCATTATGCGCAGGAGCCTCTTCCAAAAAGCATAGAAATTTATAACGGGCTTTTCAGCCTTTTGCTTCAGCATTTTTTTGGAGTTTATCCTTCTGTAGCTGCATTCGCAGAAAATGGGCCCAATATTTACAGCGGGGTTTTTTCATTCTTACTCCTGCCCCTATACTTTGCAAACAGCAAAATATCAAAGCGTGAAAAAATCATCGCAGGATCCTCCATGCTCTTGCTTATTGCAGGATTTAACGTAAATATCTTGAGCTACATGCTTCATGGGATGCATTTTTCAGCATGGTTTCCACATCGCTTTTCATTCATATATTCTTTTCTTGTTCTAATCCTCGCCTGCAAATCCGTTTTGAATTTAAGCGGAATCAAGGCGGGAAGCGCCGCAATAATATTTATTGCTTCAATTATCCTGCCATTTGCCTTGTACAATCTTTTCCCTCAAAAAATCATAATTAAGCCAGGAATATTCACAGAATTCAATCTATGGACGAATACAGCGCTTATTGCTTTCTATTTCTTCATGCTAAGCCTTCTCAGACGCAAGCCTGGAAAAAAATTCTGCATTCAAAGAAAGCATGCATGCGCCGCCATATTAGCCGCAACTTTAGCTGAGGCAGGAGTCGGCGCATATTTTAACTTCAGCGTCAAAAACGATGGAGTCAGAGATAGCTATATTCAAGAATATTATGATTCTATGAAAGAAATCCTGCAGCCAATAAGCCTTGAGAAGGAATTCTACAGAGCCGAATTCAAGCACTACCGTTCGCAAGGGGATCCGAAGCTATATGGCTATGCTGGAGTAAATACCTTCAATCCGTTCATATACAGCTCTGCTCAAGAGTTTCTGAGAGTAATGGGATTCAATTCAAGCTACAACACCATCTCCATGGGGCATCCCACGGCGCTTATGAACTCTGTTATGTCCATTAAATACCTTTTCAATAAAAACAAGGAAATGTCGGACTCTTTCACCCTTTTTGAGCTATCCGGAGCAAGCGGAAAAATATACGCCTACGAAAACCCCTACGCCCTGCCTCTGGGTTTTATGGCAGACAGCACTATAGACGATCTCGACGCCTTCCGCTATATGGATATGCCAACCGAATCCTTCAGCGCCTTCCAAGCGCAAAACGACTTTGCCAAAAAGGCTTCGGGAATATCCTCAGACATCTTCTCACCACTGCCGGAAGGCAAGCCTGAGGTTCAGTTCCTTCAAATAACATCGTCAACTGAAAGCGGCGTCCATTCGTATGAGTTGGATGAAGGCCTGCCCCTTGACGCTGTCCCGACAGCAACATATGAATTCTTCTCCCGAGAAAGCAAATGGACCTACATACATCTGCTTTCAGGAGGAGCAACCCGCGCCCATGTCTGGGTAGGAGACCGATACGTTTTGGATCAAGCCTTAAAAGGAGACGCCATGACCCTTGACGCAGGCTTTGTTGAGAGCGAGAGCAAGATAAAAGTCGTAGTGGATCTCAACAGGAAGAGAACTGAAGACGGGGAAGAGTTTATTAAAAACGGGGTTTTCAGGCTTCTGGCGGCCCAGATGGATTTCGATGCCTATGAAAGCGTCGTCTTCCATTTTGAATCGCAGCCTTTGATCGTTACCCAGTACAGCGAAACATCCATAAATGCTGAAATAGAGGTTGAAAATAAAGGGACGCTCTTTACAAGCATACCTTACGACAAAGGCTGGGAAGTGGATGTGGACGGAAAGAAGGTGGATGAGGATGAATTCCTTATGAATAAAGTATTCATTTCTTTTCCTCTGGCTCAAGGAAAGCATGTCATAACCATGCGCTACCGGCAGCGAGGGCTTTCCTTGGGCGCTGCCATAAGTTGCTTCTCAGCGCTTCTTCTGCTTTTTAGATGCGCAGCGCGAAGGAAATCAACTGCCTCGCATTAATTCAGCATCAACAAGTCATGTCCGTTTTCTGTCAACGCATCTATGCTGATTAGTGCGAAAACGCACTCAGTGTTTGATGAAGCCATCCATCAAACGCTGGATTCAATGAACTCAGACGATAAACTTCCGTTTTCGGCTGATGCACTGGATTGCTGTATTCTCCTGCTTTCACTCTTGGAGGTGAAGCGCGGCGTCATAGGGGGTTCATATGAAAAGTCCTATATTTTGGAGTATGATTTTATAGGTCGAGGTAGATAATCAAGCTCCAAAATACGCGTGTTTGACTTGGCATATTATAGAGGCTTTTCTTCCGCTTTCAAGGCGAGAAATGCAGACATCGGAATTTCTCGCTCGCTGCGCAGCTGAAATTAAAAGCGTGGGTTTCATGTAAACCAGCATATAAAATCTTTAAAAAAGGGTGAGTGCTTAATTGAAAGAAAAAGCAAAAAAGACCTCAATCGCGTCAATCGTCCTGGCTTTTGTTTTTTGCGTTCCTTTTATTCAGTCCGGACGAGCATTCAGCCTGGCTGCCGAAGCTCAAAAGGAATCCGCCGCAACTGACGGGCGCGAGGAAACATCCGCGTCATTGAGAAGCCTTAACCTAGACAAGCCCGTTACCGCATCCATATCCTCTCTCTTTTCTGATCCAGAAGCCGCCTACATTGAATCGCTGGTTGAAACTCTGCAAAATCCAATAGGCGCAGTCGGGTTCGAAAGCGGATTTCCCTCAGGGCAACATGTAGATGTGATCATAGAATTTGATTCCCTCCCTGCGCTTCTTCAAGAAAAATTCAATCATAGCCGAAGCGGCGGCTCCATTCCTTCGGATTCCGCTTTAGCGGCTTTTAAAGATGCAGCGAGAGCCATATCTTCCAGTATTGAATACGGATATGAATATACTCAAGTCTTAAGCGGAGTTTCGGCTACTGTCAATGCCAGCGATATCGAAGCGCTGGCAAATTTGCCAGGCGTTTATTCGATAACGCCCGTACAGCCAGTTAAGTCTGATGAAGGCGAAATAGTTCCTGAAAGCTCGGAAAACCATTCTGTCCTGGATATCTCTGAAATCCACGAATCAGGCATAACCGGCAAAGGAGTCAAGGTAGGAATCCTGGATACGGGCATAGACTACAGGCATCCCGACTTGCAAAATGCTTACAAGGGCGGATATGATTATGTAGACGGCGACGATGATCCCTATGAGGCTTCTTACGAAGAATGGGAGAAATCGAACCTTCCGGAATACGACGGCTCAGGAAACGCATTCTACACGAGCCACGGCACTCATTTAGCCGGCATTCTGGCAGCTGGCGGCGGCATGGGATTGGCGCCCGGCATTGAAATCTATGTTCAAAGGGTGCTGGGCAGCTACGGCGCAGGTTCTTCCGACGCAGTCATAGCCGCTATCGATGACGCGCTTGTACCGGGATTTGACAATGAGATAATGGACATAATTAATATCTCTCTTGGTACAAATCTTAACACCGCCTTCTCTCCAGAAATCACGGCGCTGAACAATGCCGTCATCGCCGGGCTGACTGTATGCGTCTCAGCTGGAAACTTCGCCCTTGCCTTCGGAGGAGGTTCTAGGGCGGATGAAAGCGTCGGAGCGCCCGGAACCGCCTATCTTCCCATAACAGTTGCGGCGGCTCGCGCCGGAGGCAAAGCTGACGCATTCTTCCATCAAGCCTCTGTAACATCTGCAGGCGCGCTAGAAGCAGAGAAGCCGCTTGCTATCGAACTCCGACTGGAAGCCTGGGATAGCTTGAATAATGCTTCCAACCCCCTTTCCGGGGCAAATCTTGAATTTTCTGAAGATTTAGGCTATGAAGCCTTAGTGCTGACGGCAAATCCTCTTGCTTCAGATTTGCCAGACGGGGCATTGGCTGGCAAAATTCTAGCTTTGCAACGAGGCGGCATGACCTTTGAGCTTATGCTGCGCGAAGCAAAGCGCTTGAGCGCAGGAGCCCTTATTGTTGCAAACAGCGAGGAGTCTTTTATAGACAACATGTCAATTGCGGGCGAAAGAAAAGATGGCATGCCCATTTTCTCAATGCGTGAATCTGATGGGCTTAAGCTTATAAAAGCCGCTGGAGGCGGCGCAGCCTTTATCATGCCCGGAGAAATTTCAATTGAGCCGCAGCCAAATATTCCTGCAGATTTCAGCTCAATAGGCCCTGTGAAGGATACTGTAGGCATTAAGCCCGATATAATGGCTCCAGGCTATCAGATAGCATCTACTCTTCCCGCGTTCGCTATAAGCCCGAATCACGACTCTGATGACTATTCGTCCGCATATGGCAGAAGAAGCGGCACGTCTATGGCCGCTCCTCATTTGGCTGGAATCGCAGCTCTCATGAAAGAAAGATATCCGAAGGCAACGCCTGCGGAAATAAAGGCGCGCTTGATGAATACTGCGAACCCAGGCTTGATTCTCCCCGATCCGATTCTCTCAGGCGGAACTCAATTAAGCGTATTTGAAGCAGGCGCGGGTTTTGTAGATCCAAAGAGAGCGCTTCTTGAGGACTGCAACGTATTCGTCACAGTTCAGGATGATATTCCGGGACCAACATTGTTTTCGCCGATTGAAAGCCAAACCTTATCTTCTCTCAGCTTTGGAGCTGTCGCAAAGGGTTCAGGGGGAGCCTCGTCAAGAAAGATCGAGGTAACTATACATAATTCCGGGCAAATTGCCATAACTGCCGCTATCGGTTCATTTTATACATCCGATTCAAGATATTGCCTTGATTCTGAACAAAACGGGGTTTTCTTGGAAACCAGCGAAGAAAAGGCCATAATAGAAGCTGGGAGTTCCACAACATTTGAAGCCAGGATGCTCTTTTCTGAATGGGCGATGTTGGGGCGCTATGAAGGAAGGCTTGAAATAAACTGCAATGAAAGCGCCTTAATCTTGCCTTTCGCAGCGCTTTTAGCGGAAGAAGGCAAAACGTTTGAAATTATTGACTCTGGAATCATAAAACCCATTATCACAAGCGAAAATCCAGGTGAAAATGGCGCGGGAAGCAACTATTCGATGAGTTCATCATTTGCTGTTTCATGGAGCGGAATATGGCCGAGCGATGAGATGTTCCTCGTTTTATTGGATGATGCAGGCTATGCAATAGGCCTTTTCGACGCTTACTACGTCGGCATGGCCAGCGCCTCCAGCAGTGCCATTACTGAAGAGATCTTTTCCGGATTGATTTCAGAATACTATCCGTTAAATGAATCTGGTTGGATCGACTATTCGAACTATATAAGCATTCCCGATGGCATTTACAGCCTTGCGGCGACATACGGCACTTCTTACCATTCGGTAGGACGCTTCGTCGCCTCTAACTCCAAGCCTGTATTGACTTGGGATTTCAACGGCTTCGAAGTTTCGTACGAAGAAGGCATGGAGTACGTCACGCTTAAAGGCAATATTTACAGTGATGGCGCCCAGAAGCTCAAAGACAACGGGATTGAAAACTGGCGGTACAAAAAAGTCATCGGCCAGGAAGCAAATATCTTGCATCTCGGGGAAAATGCTTACCTAAGCGATATCCGCTCAGACAACAGCAGTGATTGGCTATGCAATGAATTCGGAGATTTTGAAATAGAACTCGACGCCTCGAGCCTGGAAAAACCAGTTTCACTTCTTTCAGCCCAGGCTCTTGACTACTATGTGGAAACCGTCTTAAGAGATGGAACTATAACAGCTACTGGAAACATGTTCTCTAATAAACAGGTGCTTTGCGTTAAAGAATTAAGGGAAACAGGCAAGTCCGATGATGAGCCGTCAGACAGCGATGCTGATTATGGCGAGTCATCAGATATTCCGTACGATTCAGCCTCTTCATCCGAAAGTTCAAGTGATTCAGCCTCTTCGAAAGAGAGCGCAAGAGATTCGGCTTCTGTGCAAGAGAGTGCAAGCGATTCTGAAAATTCAAGCGCTAAAGAATCATCTGCTGGCTCTTCTAGCGGAAGCGGCTCCGAAACCGGCGGCATTGGCTTTTCTCCAGGAATTTCAGAGAATGCCTCAATCATCCCCGAGTTTGACGCTTTCGTAGCGGAACTGAGCATGCTCCAAGCCACGCCTGTTATGCAAGGCCCCCTCAACTTCCCCAAAAAAAATATTTATCTTGATATCTATGGCATCAGAGATGCCGGTCAAATGCTTGCGGATGAACTGTACCTGATCGGGCTGGTCGCAGGCGTGGGAAAAGACGAAGAAGGAAATCCTGCGTATGAGCTGGATCGTCCGCTTGCCCGAATAGAGGCTGTCAGCCTGATTTTGCGTTTGATGGGAGTTGAAGATGAAGCTTCTCGGTACACAGGGCCAAATCCATTCCAAGACGTGCCTGAGTGGGCTGATAGATATGCGGCTTATGCGCATGAGATAGGATTGGCGGCGGGGATAAATGACGAGCATACGATTCTTGAGGCAACCAGGGAGATTGACTTTAAGGAATTCACAGCAATGCTCCTGCGCGCTTTAGGATATACGGAGGCAAAAGGAAGTTTCGACTTCAATTCTGCCTTGGAAAAATCTGTTGAACTGGATTTGTACACTGGCTATGAAATGAATGCCATGAAGGTCTCAGCTGCGTTTCTAAGAAGCGAAGCATTCATTGCTTCAACGGATGCGCTGACATTCTACCAGCCCGAAGACAATAGGCTCTTTATATACTCCCTAGTTGAAAAAGGGGCTATTTCAATGGATGAGGCGAACACATTCGTATACAATGCCTCCATAATGCACGCGCGTTGAAAGAGAGATAAAAGCAAAGCGCAAATATACCGCTTTTCATCAAATGTTTCCTTTTTTGGAGCTTGATTATCCATTGAGTGGTGCGAAATGCCGATCTCGGCATTTTGCACTCGCTGTATAACCAAGCTCCAAAAAAGCAGTTTTCTATGAAAAGCAGTATACCTTAGCAGTTATACCGATTTGCAGTCAAATGTTCCTGTTATGGAAGATAGGCTGCTTTATATGCAAATCATTATAAATGAGCCTGTTTTGGAACTTGATTGATGTCAGAAGGTCTGGATATTCTTAAGCCAGACCTTCTTTGCTTGACGAGGAAGATGAAAAGCTATTGCAAAATTTCAGAGTAATAGGTAGTATATTACTATGCAGATTTGCAGTCAATGCACCGTTTCGGAGAAAATCGGAACTTTCATATGCAAATCAGCATAGGATTCAATGCGTTTTCAGGACATCTCTTCAAATCTCCGCCGCGCCTTTGCATTTCAACTCGCAGAATGGAAGTGAATTTTTGGAACCGATAGACATTCTAAAAGAAATAGCAACGAAATACGGCAAAGATATTTTTCTGTCTTCTAATTCCGCCTTAAAGCCCGCGCTTGAGGGCTTGGGCATGAAAAAATCCCGCATTGGGAGGATAAAATCCATCATCAAGACGGGACTGCTTTCGGAGTTGATAGAATCCGCTCCAGGCGCAATAGATTTGGATCTCTTCTCAGAAAGAGTCGAAGCGATTTCAAATCGCACCAAATATCCCGCCAATGCCATAGAACAAACTTGCAAATGGATCTTGAAGTCAATTGGCGCTGAAATGGAAGTAAAAAGCAGCAAAACAGCCGCTTCTGAGCTGGAGGGCGCAGTTCATCTTCTGAAATCCGCCGAACAGGGGGATTTGAAAAGCATTGTAGATCTGGGCTTGCATTATGAAAGCCTCGGAAACTTCAAGGAAGCCGCCAAATGGCTGGCAAAGGCCGGCGATCAAGGAAGCGCCAAAGCCATGGTGGCTTTGGGATGGCTATACTGCGAGAAATTTGCGGATCTCCCCAAGCACTATGATCAAGCGGTCGCATGGTTTCGAAAAGCGGCTGACCTCAATGATCCTGATGCGCAGTACGCTTTGGGGACCCTCCAGGTTCTGGGGCTGGGCACTGGCAAGAACCCTAAGTCAGGAGCAAAGCTTTGCCTGGCTTCAGCTTTGAGCGGCAATGCCAAGGCAAAGCTTATGTACGGATTGCTCTGCTTGGAAGGCGAAGGCGTCGCAAAAAATCAATCAGAGGCTTTCATTTGGCTGAAGGAGGCCGCTGAAGCGGGCGAAATGGAGGCTCAGACTCAATTGGGCAACCTATATGCACATGGCGTTGGCACGCAGAGAAACATCAGTGAATCCATAAAATGGCATAGATCTGCGGCAGAACAAGGCTCAGCCGAATCCCAGTGCGTTTTGGGCTATATATTTGCAAACGGCATAAATGCGGACAAAGACGAGGAAGAGGCTGTAAAGCTTTATAAATCCGCTGCGGACCAGGGCTTGCCTGAAGCCCAAAACCTTCTTGCCAAAGTCTACCTAGAAGGAAAGCTGACCTCAAAAAATCCTGATCTAGCCGCAAAGCTATTGACTCAATCTGCTGAGTCCGGGAACGCGCAAGCTTGCCGCCTCTTATCTGAACTCTATCAAAAAGGAATAGGAGTCGAAAAAGATCCAGAAAGCAGCCGGAAATGGATCAATAAAGCCAATTTTCTGGAAAATGAATCTTTTCAGGAGCATGAAGCTTCACAGCAGATCCCTGACCGCTCCAATCTAAAAAGAAATCGCAAACCCTGGAATAATTAATTGCCACTTATTATGATCTACTGCCATTTATACTTATTTGAATATGAAAGCACTGATTGCCATAGGCAGTTAGCGCTATAACACCCGCAGGATTTGATAAAATCAGCCTCCAAGATTTATACCGATATTCATCAAATGTTCCTTTTTTGGAGCATGATTATCCATTGAGTGGTGCGAAATGCCGATATCGGAATTCTGCACTCTCTGTATAATCATGCTCCAAAAAAGGCAGTTTAGTACGAAAATACATTTTAAGGACATTTGTCCATGTCTCAAACACACAAATGGCTTAATATTTTCATCCTTAGTGGTGAAGCGAAGCTTCATAGGGGTTTCTGTGAAAATCAGTATAGTGTTCCATAACTTTCATCATCGGCGGTGAAACTCAGCGTCATAGGAGTTCGCCAAGCAAATCAGTGCATTATCAAACTGCTTCAATTTCAATTGGCGGCGAGGAAGCATCTATACCGATTTTCATTCAATGTTCCTTTTTTGGAGCTTGGCTGTCCACAGAGGTGGATAATCAAGCTCCTAAATATACTGCTTTGCATTGGATAGTTCCGGTTTTGATGTCGGACTATACCGCTCAGAGTCTATTTGCTCAAAGTCCCTAATCTGGAGCTTGAATATGCAATGAGCGCGAAATGCCGATATCTGCATTTCGCACCTTGAAGCTGTATAATAAAGCTCCTAAGCCGGTTCTTGCAATCAGCACAAGACGCATCTAAAAACCTATGAAACATTAAGATCCAAATATTCTTCAGGACCAATTCCATTTCCCCGGCAAAAAACCGCAATCCTAATAAGAGGAGAACGCGCTCCTCGGTTTCAATTTATACTCATATTAGGCAATAGTCCAGTCAATAGCGCCTTTTCCGACGCTTTCAAGAAATTCGTTCGCCTTGGAAAAGTGTCTGCACCCTGAAAAAGCATTTCCAGCCAGAGGACTGGGATGAGCGGCATATAGCACTTTATGCCGGCCGCTTGCAATGAACGCGCTTTTCGCCTTGGCATTATTCCCCCAGAGCATGAATACCACAGGAGAGACTGCCTTGTCAATTACTTTTATAACATTGTCTGTAAATTCCTCCCACCCGTGACCGCAGTGAGATTTGGAACCCTTCTGATTCTTCGGCAACTCCGGATTGAAGTCCGCCGCCCTTACAGTAAGCGTAGTGTTCAGGAGAAGTACGCCCTGCCTCGCCCAGTCGGCCAGATGCCCGTGCTGCGGAACAGGAGCGCCAACATCATCATATACTTCTTTATATACATTTCGCAGCGAGGGAGGTATCTTTATTCCTGGATTAACGGAAAACGCAAGCCCATGCGCCTCCCCTTTGTTTATGTACGGATCCTGGCCTATTATCACAACCCTAAGAGAACTAAAAGGGGCGAGCTTGAAAGCGTTGAAGATGTCTTCAGCCTTTGGGTATATAGTTCTCTCGCTATACTCTTTTTTTAGGAACTCGCGCAAATTCAAGTAGTAGGGCTTATGGAACTCGGGTTGCAGATATTCATCCCAATCATTGCCAATTTTAGGCATTTTATCACCTTCCATTTGTTTTCATATCGTTTGTACTTATTTATACTTCTTTGAGTCTAAAAAGTCAAATATAAAAAACGCAGCTTATTTATATAAGAAATCACGAATGGGCGTCTAAGGAGCCTATTTTCGAGGTTGGCTTTACATCGAGATGTGGTTTAATCTAGCTCTAAAATAGGTAATTTCATATGCGGATCAGCATATATTTCAAATCATTAGATCCTTCTCGATAAACATCATTTCTCCCTATAATAATCCAATTTTCGCTATTCAGTCTCGAAAGCATTCTTCATAAGTGAACCTTATACAGTCTTTCTTCACTGCAAATTTTAATCATTGAGTAGATTGCCTTGTCAAATACCTGTAAATACTGCCAATCACAGGCTGCTTAGGAGTTGGGCTTGCTGTATGAAACTTTTATGGCTGTATTTATTTATCGGTTGATTTATGTTATAATTTTTCTTGTGGCACATATTTTTCAATAAAAGGGGATGCATTATGACTGAACAAGAAATCCAGAGCCACCTGATGGAGCTCGAGGCCCTATTAGGGCATTTGAAGGTAAAAGCCAGGGAGGTCATAGAAAAGGTAGACGAAGGCAAACCTTTGCCAGAACCACTTATTTTAGAGCTTTCCGAGCTTATTGACGGCATAAATCGACATGAAGGACTATCGATTAGCCTTTTCGAAACACTATCTATTGAATCCAGTAGATTTTTCGGATCTACCATCAGTGAAATGAGAGCAACTTTGGCTCAGTATTTCGAATCGCAAAGAAACGAAGAATATTTGTCTGCAATTCGCCAGGTATTCAGTAAATATCTTCACTTATGCTCAGACAGCGAACCAGTGATGGTTGAACTTAAATCGAGGCAGTCCAAAGTTTCCAGCTACACTGAAGAAGCTATGCTTGCGCTTAATTATGAGGAGCATGTCCTCCCATATGAGACGTTCACAAAATATGCGCTCCAAGAAGATGTAGTCAGCATAATACAAGATTTGGATAAGATGATTGAGCAATTCGGCTATGTTCTTGCTACAGCCTTGATCCAAAAAAAGATTTACATAAAGCCTGCCGAACTGACCGAATCTTCCGATGAAAAAGGCTCAAAGCCATCTATCCCCGCCTGTTTTTCGCAACACGGGATCCACCCTGCATATTCTGATCTAAGTTTCGGAGTCCTTGTTCGAACATCAAGAAAAGGCGGACCGAAGGCCGCCAGCTCCCTTCTTAAAAGCTTAAGGAAATTCGAGCCTATATTCGTAGCAGACGCAGGCGCCGTCAGCGCCTTCGCATTGAAAAACGCGGCTCTAAGCCCAGAGCTGCTCCTTATGCCTGAACTTGCGAAGATTCACAGGAGCAAGGAAGATCTGCTCTATGCCGCAGACTTTCTTCTCAAGGAGGGCTTTTTAATTAAGTACAACCTTGAGTCGAACCCTGATTGCTGCCTGTATGGAATCTCTCTTGCCGGAAGCAAGATCCTCCTTCAGGATTCATGCAGGAGAAAACTCTTCGCCGGAGGAGAGCAGGAGATTTCTGTGGAGTCTGAACTGGAATCAGCGGCAGACTTCGCGCGCCATAAAGAATCTTGCGACGCCGCGGAAAAATTAAAGGCCGTCGGGGAAGACAGCTTCAGCTTCATTATAGGAAGCTTCAAGCGATTCTCTTTCGCAGTCGGCAGGTTTGGAAGCATTAATTTCGGATTCATTCCTATGATTTTTTCAGTTGATGATGATTTATCGTCTTTCCCGGCATTTTTAGAGAATATTTCATCTCAAGGAATACCCAGCTTAAGGCTTGTAATCTCTTCTTCAACAATGGAGGAAGCCTCCAATTGGATCTCTCTTTTGAAAGCCGAGATGAATCCCTCGTTTATAAAGTCGGCATTTTTATATTTCGGCCAGCTTTCGATAGACAAATTCATTACCCCTGAAGGAGAAGAAACAACACTTGTCGGCTGCTTAACCAGCAATCCGCCCGTTTCAAGTGAAGTTGAACCGCAAGCGGCAATTGAAGACAGCGCTTCCAGCAAAAAAGGCCTGCGCCAAGGCGCGATATCCAGGGCTAAACCCATGCCAGAAGCTTCAAAGGAATCTCCCGGCTCAACTCTTGTTGCTGAGTACGAAAAAGCGCTTTCTCATTCAGAGCCCGAACCCATAGAAGAGCCTGACGCGGCTAAGCCCAAACCGGCCAAGGCAATTTCCGCGCCGCTAAAGCCCGGCCCGGATAAACCCGAACCCAAAAATCCTGATATGGAGAGCCTTAAGCATCCAATTCCAGGTAAAAAGGAAACAGCCAGACCTCAAAGGCAGAAAGAAGCGCCTGCAAAGAATGGAAATATTGCGGAAGAAACCGTTCAGCTTACTTTTCACGATGAAAAGAAGCTTGTCCTTCATCCAAGCATATCCCTAGCAAGCGCTCTCTCCTCTCAGATTTTGCTGCATAATCCCGGATCCAGCGATGAGGTGGATTTTTCGCCTGTAATTATATCTCTGCTAAAAGGAAGGCATTGCATGGAGGCTGTTGTGCTGGCAAAGACCGTTGCCTCCTCGTCCAGCAAGCCAAAAAACGACTTTATACTAAATGCCCTGCTAAAAGCCTCAAACATAGCTTTAAGCCCCAGCAATTATTCAAGCGAAACTCTTCGCTTCTTTTTCAGAGACGATCTCACCCTCCTTGAAGAGGAAGCTTTATTGACAGACTACTCCAGAGTTGCAGCTTACGCCTGGGCGTTGGCGTTTCCAACGCTGCCGTTTGATCACGACTTGTACAACACTCCCTCGCAGGATATTCTGTCTGGGATTCCAACGCAGCTAAGCGATGCCATTGAGCCGATTTTGGCCCTTTTAACTAAAGATCTCAAAGCCATATCATTTAATTCTGACGGACAGGGCTTCTCTCAGCCGATTTTAAACGCTCTGCGCACCAACTCCGAAAAGCGGACACTGATAAAAGACATCTGCAAGAAAGCTGAAGAGGTCTATAATGTAACTCGATTCTCTAAGTTTACGGGAAGCGATGATTTTCAAAGGGAAACTTTCGGCCCCAACAGCAAACTGGGCAAGTGCATAGGACTCATCAAAGATGGAGACATGTCTAAAAACGACTTCATCGCAGATGTCTACTCCAGATTTGACTCGCATGAAGAAGGAGGCTATCCATGGCTTATGCAGATGAACGCTTATATCGACGAGCAGTGGGAAATTGTTAAGCAAAACAATAGCAACATAAGAATAGACAGGCTTGACAACGGAAACATAACCGGTTTGGCAAGACGGAGGTTTTCTTCTGAAATTTCAAAGAGAGTGGATATAATTTCGCAGTGGCTGCAGCTTTGCAAGCCTTCAGACGCAATCTTGAGCTCCAGGCTGATTGAGAATTTTAAGCGCTTGAAAAGCGACGCAATCTCTCTTATCGACAAGTTCATCGGCTGCGTCGAAGGATTCCTTACGGCGGATTCCGCCTCAGACAGCCATGCCGCCGGCGCGTCACTTGCGATGAAGGCATTTGAGGGGATAAAGAACCGTCTGAATGCTTCGGAGGAAATCAATTCAAAATGGATATTCATCCCGCTCCTTTCAACTCCGTTCATGCATCTGGATGAAAGGTTCCTTCCGTCCATAAATCCCAGCATGAATGAGATCCAAGGGATGGAGCCTTGGAGGCTCATGCTCCGGCATATTTCTACAGACAAGACGCCTCCTGAAAAGGTGATAGAGCTTATAGAAAAGGACAAAGACACCGATTGGTACGATGATTACGGCACAGCCGTGATCCTTAACCAATATCTGTCTGAAACCGGAAAACACACTGTGGTTGACTTCACTGATCAGATCAAAGCCGCTTCGGAAGATGCCAAGATAGCTGCGGAAGACTTTGAAAAAAGCATCCGCCTGGCCTATGCCTACGGAAAGCTAGACATGGATGTCAAGGAAACGATATTTAAGATATTTAACAATTTTAAACCTTATTTTGAAAAGTCTCTGAATTTCGCCTCTTTCCGGAAATTTCTGCAAATACTTGAAGCAAAGTCAAAGATGGAAATAGCGGAGCGCAGGCGAACATTTGAAAAAGAACTTTGCGAACTGGCGGAAAACGAGAATATAAAAAGCGACGTGCCTATGCTCTCATATATCAATCAGGCACTGGACAGCGAAAACTTCGCTCTGGCTGAAGAGTATAGAACCCGTTTGATGACCGGTGAAACTGACTTGACTGAAGAGGAGCGCAAAGCTGAAAGTGAAATGGATTACCATCAGGCATTCCTCCAGTCCTATGAACTCTACTATAAGGAATGCGGCAAGGAAGAGCATAGAGGCAGAAACCCCAGCGCTTGGGCTTACAGAGTTCTAAGCGAACGCTTGAAAAATTCATGGAGCTCCACAAACGAATCCCGCCAAGCCGAGTCTTTCCTAAGCAGCTGGATTTTACAGAAAAATCTCTCCAACGCTCCCGCCACTATAAAGAAATTCTTAACCTACTTGGGATTTCGGGTAGAAGGCGTTGAAAAGCGAATAGAATTTAAAGACGACAATTTTGATGTGTTCAAGGCAGCCGTTAAACCTCTCGGATCTGGACTCAAAGACTACGAGCACCCTGTGTTCAAATACGGCACGGCTCTGGGCGACTCGATAAATGTAGTCTGCCTATTCGGGTCAAAAGGCGCCAGCACCATCATTCAGATAATTACACGCCAGCTTCAGATGAACGGCCCTACAATCGTACTTATGGACGGCGCGCTGACTCTCTTCGAGCGCGGCAGCGTCGCAAAGGAATTCAAGTCGAGAACGAGCGGCCAGAATTCATTTCTTCTGATCGATCGAATACTCTTATTGTATCTTGGCACCCTTAACGTTGGCAACAGGATGGTTGCGATGCTTCGCTGCACCCTCCCCTACACCTTCGAGCAACTCTTCTCAACTGGAGTGGGCGCCGTCAATGATGAAATGTTCATCGGAAGAATCGCCGAAAGAAACGAGATATGCAACGATACGGGTCCCTGCCTGGTATATGGCGCGCGCCAGCTGGGAAAAACAGCTCTTCTCCGAAGGGCCAGAAACATCCAGCATCAGCCTCAAAACAAGATGTATGCCGTCTACAAGGACATCAAAGACAAAAACGCTGAAGAAATGATTGAAGAGCTTAAAAGGGAGATGTCTCTAATAGGCTTTGAAATTTCAGGGCAGACTCTTGAAGATGTCTGCGGCGAACTTCGCATGCTCTATGAAAGAGGCGCCATTTCAAGGTTGCAAGTATTTCTTGACGAGACGGACAGCTTCTTCGAGGATATTGCAAAGTCCGGCTACTCGCTTCTGCACTGCTTTGTCCAGCTTATGCGTGAAACCAATCAGAAAATAAAATTCGTATTCGCCGGATTGCACAATGTAGCCCACACTCACTCCGCAACAAAAAACAACAGCGAGCTTGGGCAATTCAGCAAATCGATATGCATCTCGCCGCTTTCGTCAAAAGACGCAAGGCTGTTAATCGAGCGCCCCCTCTCCTACCTCGGCTTCAAAATTGGGGAGCACGAGATGGCACTCATACTTGCAAACACGAACAGCTACCCAGGCCTCCTTCACTTGTTCTGCTCGACCCTTGTGCAATCGGCCTGCGAGAACTACAACAAGTACTATTCAGCCGATAAAAACCCGCCGTATGAACTTACCGACGAGCAGCTCATGGACATCTTCAGTTCAGGCGGCATAGAAGACGCACTGCGCGAAAAAGTCAAGTCAACACTTATAGATCTGGACGACCGCTACAAGCTCATAGCCAACCTGATTGCGTATTTGACCCGCGAAGACAGAAAGAACGGCGAAAATAACTTGTATGGGTACAGTCCTGAAACAATCAGAGAGGTAATAACAATTCCTTGCCTCCAAGCGCTTGACGCAGGAGACTTCAAGGTGCTTCTGTCTGAAATGGTCGATATGGGAATCTTATGGAGCAAGCCCAACTCCGGCCTGTACAGGCTCAGAAACGAGAAATTTTTAGAGATAATCGGCACTGAAGACGAGGTGCTCTATGTCCTCTTGTCGGCTTCGCCTAGCAAAGTTGGTGATCCCGCATGAAAGAGGTATCTCAGATCTGGCTCGAGGATATAACCGGGCCTTCAAGCCTGTCGGATAAAATAGTGCAGTCGCTCTTAAATGCTGAAAGCGTTACTTTCCTAGCCGATCCAAACATGCCTTGGAAGCTTCAGTTCAGAGGCAATATAGAATCCCGGCTGGGCAGGGTAAATCTCCGCTTTAAGCTTATAGACGACGCAGATGATGTAAAAGAAGGCGAAGATATCGGCAAATATCTTGTTACAACCGCCGCTCACAACCGCCTGCACGATTATCTCCGCAAGCGCAGCAACAAGGAGCGAAATGATTTCATAAGAGAAAACAATCTTTTCAACAGCATGGTATTTTGGGTTAAGGGATTGACCCTCAGCCAGGCCATCCAATGGATTCAGTTCATATATGCATACAGGAGCAAGAAAATCGCTGACGGCATGTTCGTACTGGAAATCCCAAGCCAATATCAAAGCGGAATAAAGCTCCACTCCAGCATAGTCAAGTATTCAGATTTCGTAAAGAACCAAGATCTTCTGCTATATGCGTCCATACTCGTAGAAAACAGCTCAATTCCTCCCCATATGCGCCTTTATGCCGCCAATGTAGCGGCCAGCATATGCGTCACAGACGCAGAAGTGGCTGACAAGATGTTAAGGGATTTAGATTTCGAAAATGAAGATCCAATAGCAGGCCTAAAGAGAGTTCATGCTGATTGGTTTGCCAATTCCAGCAAAGGCAAGCTCAAAAATGATTCTGAGCCTCACCCCTTCGAGCTGCTGGAAGATGCAGACGTAAACAGGCTTGAAAAGCGAGTGTGGATAGCGCAACTTCAGATTGCGTTCCCGGCGATCGAACTGGAACGCGTTGAGTTTATAAACAATAAATACATTTTGATAAAAGAAGCGATGAACACAGAGTATCTTGAAAGGGAAACCGGCAAAACAGACTATATCCGACAGTATAACGATTGGATGTGGGATCAGAATCCCTACGATGTGGAGATCGGCACCCTTTGGAAGATGATCCGCCTATATAGGAAAGATAAGCCTTCCCAATACTTGCTTCATGTCAGCGAAGAAGAGAGGCAGCGCCTCAGCTTCCTACGGGATAGGCGTAATGATTTGGCCCACATGAAGACATGTACTCCTCAGCAGATAAGCGATTTATTTAAAAAATATAGATGTCAGCACTAAGCCTTAACGGAAAAAGGATTGCTTCAGCAATCCTTTTTCCTGTTATACTGCTTTTCATATAAACCTCTATGACGCTACGCTTCACCACTAAGGATGAAACCATTGTTTTATTTCCGCTAAAATCGGCAAAAATATGGAAAGCAGGACGGGTTCATCAATTTTTGCCGGTACAGCCAGCGCGTATAAACACAGCCAAATGGTTCGAGACTGCCGCCAATTATCCATGGCGTTTTTCTTGCGCGATAGCTTGAGCAGTGAATTTCAACAAATTTCTTAGGCCATATTCCCGCCGGTTTTATATTTTCAGGAGGCTGCTTTTATGGAAGGCATATTGGATTTCAGCCGCGGACTGGGCGCCCGCAAGGAGGCGATCGCGGCCCGCGCGGCCGGCAGGCGGGAGGATTGCGAAAAATCGAATAAAATCCGCTGAATGTCGAGATCAAGGCCTTCAAGGCCCCGCCCGGCGATCTTCAGCGTCTGAAGCGCTGGATCGAGGATTACGGACGCTGCGGCGCCGCCATGGAGGGCGCCGGCGCTTATTGGCGCCCCGCCTGCGGCGTCCTGGAAGGGGCGTTCGGCGGAGACATCGGCGTTATTGCCGCAAATGCGCGAGATATGCGCAATGCCCGCGGAAAAAAGAAGCGGCGGGGAGGATGCCCGGCGGATATCGCCGCCGCCGCGCGCAGGGACTCTTAAAGGCAGCTTCACGCCCGAGGCGACCGCGCGGGATTTGCGGGATCCCGCAAGATGCCGCAAACATATCGCGCAAGATATTCGCGCCCAAAAGAACCGGCTGGAAAAGCTCCTCCAGCGCAAGGGCTTCAAGCTTCCGGAATTTTCAGCCGCGGTTGGAGCGTCCGGCCGGAATTTGCCGGGAGTCCTCTGCGAATAAGGGAGAATATCGCTGAAGACATCCGCGTCGGCTTGCGCGGCGCCGCAAGGCGCAAGACGGAGGATATGCCCTTCGCACTCAATGGATTCCTCGATCCGCCCGGAAGGCGCCGCCTCCGCAGAATGCTCGATATGCTGGATTTATTGTCGAACCGCCAAAAAAAACACGGGCAGCGCCGCCGGCGCGCTCCCCGCTCAATTTTTCGGGGCTCAACAGCTTTCAGGCCCAGCGCCCAGCCGCCGACGCTTAAAACGCTCCATTGCCGGAGCATCTCCACAGCTCGCCGCCAGCGGCATGGCTGTACCTTGCTGGACGGGGTTCGCACCCGTTAATGCGGCTGGCCTTGCTCGGCCGCTCTACCTATATATTCTTGGACGGCGCAGCTTCTCGATGGAAGCTTAGGCTAGCCGATCAGGGCTTATTGCCAAGCCCTTAGCTTTTAGCTATGGGGTGATTGACGAACTGAATGATCGAACACCAAAATCAGTGCATTTGACTATCAGCATACAAACTCCAAACTATAGACCCGGGCTTCCATCAAGCCATTTAAGAGCCGCGTCCGCAACCTCAGGCAAAGTCTCGGGCTTAAACGGATTCTTCATTCCCGCATCCTCAACTAAATCCACAAATGTCTTTTTTCCAGCAAATCCTACGAATCGGCGATAATTTCCCCAGGCTTGCACATGATCTTTCTGATCAGCCGCCCAGAAGCTCAGGGCCATCAACTGAGCCAGTACATAGTCAATGTAATAGAACGGCATCTCATATATGTGCAGTTGAGCCTGCCAGCGCCTGCCTTCTCCAAAGAAGGGGAACCCTTCCAAATCCAGATAAGGACGATATTCACTTTCCAGCTTCAGCCACAGTTCGTTTCTCTGCGCCGGAGTGATTTCCGGATTTTCGTATACATAGTGCTGAAACTCGTCAACCATAGTACCATAAGGAATGAATGTCAAAGCTCCCGATATGTGCTTGTACCTGTATTTTGCCGTATCATTCCCGAAGAAGCCCTCCATCCACGGCCATGTGAAAAACTCCATGCTCATGGAATGCGTCTCCGCCGTTTCATAGGAGCATTCGCGAAGATTGGTCGGGAAGAGATCCCTATTGACGTAGTCGTAGAAAGCATGGCCTGCTTCATGCGTCAGCACGTCTATATCATCAGAAGTTCCATTGAAGTTGGCAAAGATAAATGGCGACTTGTAATCAGGGATCGACGTGCAATAGCCCCCGCTGGACTTTCCTGGGCGCGTGAGAACATCAAAGAGTTCATTTTCCAGCATGAAATCAATGAATTCCTTCGTATCTTCACTCAGCTCGTGATACATTTTCCTGCCATGAGCGAAGATTTCCTCGGGAGAACCCTTAGGCCTCGGGTTTCCGTCAGGAAATTCATAAAGATCATCAATTATGGAAAGCTTATCCGTGCCAATCCTGTTCGCCTGCTCTTTTTTAAGCCTTAAAGCCAGAGGAACTATGGACTTTTTCACGCTTTCCCTAAAAGCAGCTACCATTTCCTTGCTGTAGCAGTTGCGTTGCATCCTGTAATATCCCAGCTCCACGAAATTTTCATATCCCAGGATTCTTGCAATTCTAGTCCTTACTTCTACCAATTTGCTGTAAATTGAATCCAGTTCCTCCGCGTATCCCATAAACCATTTTGCCCTGGCTTCTAGCGAACTCTTGCGAATTTGCCTGTCATCATCCTGGTGGTATGGCGCAAGTTGCGCCAGCGTCAGAGTTTTCCCGTCATATTCAATCTGCGCTGAAGCTATGAGCTTGCTATACTCTGTGACGAGCTTATTTTCCGCTTGCAAGTCAGGTATAATTTCAGGGGAGAATGTCCTAAGCGATATCTCCGCGTTTAAGAACATAAGGCTTCCCCAATCCTTTTCCAGTTTCGGCCGATGCTTGGATTCCAAAGCGGCGAGCAATATCTCCTGCACTGACTCTTTAAACTGAGGATCAACCATGTCAAAATAATCCTTTTCAGAAGCATAAAACTCATTTGTTGTATCCAGGGTATGCCTAATATACGCTATACTTCCCATAGTCGAAACCATGCTGATAATTTTGTCAATCTCAGAGTAAACCGACTTGCAGTCCTCTGCGGAACGGGAAGCTTTGAACTTCTCCAAAAGATCGCTCAGCTGCCTCTTTATGTCTAAAATATCCGGACGTTTGTATTCCATTTGAGAAAACTTCATTTTAGCGCTCCTCTCCTATATTGTTTAAAATGAGTCTCCAGTTTGATCAGTATATTTTTCTCTTGACGTTATGAAAATAATGGTTTATAATAAAATCATTAAATAAATATCGGGAGGCAGAATAAATGTCTTTACAGCCACAACTTAACAGAATAGAGTTCCAACAGAGGTTCTCCACCCAAGAAGCTTGCGAGCGCGCCCTTTTCGAGCCGAAATGGCCGGAAGGCTTC
>JAISZB010000329.1 GCA_031269465.1 Clostridiales bacterium
GCCTTCCGGCCATTTTGACTCGAAAAGGGCGCGCTCGCAAGCTTCTTGGGTGGAGAACCTCTGTTGGAACTCTATTCTGTTAAGTTGTGGCTGTAAAGACATTTATTCTGCCTCCCGATTTTTATTTAATGTTTTTTTGTAAACCACTATTTTCATAAAGTCAAGAGAAAAATAAACTGATCAAACTGGAGACTCATTATTGTCAATTACTCAAAAGACAGTTCCTTTCCAGCCATTCGCCTGGAAAATTTTCAACATATCAGAAAGACGACGAAAACATGAGGCAAAAACGAAAAAACCTTCACTCATGGCCGTTCTGACGCTTAGCGGCGATGTACATAAAATATAAAGCTGAAGTTTTGGGCGTTGAAGCGTTTTTGCGGATCCGCGCCATGCAAGCCGGACTTGCCCGCGCTGCGGCTGGCGCAATCACGCCGAGGATCGAAAATGCAAGCGCCCGTGCGGCTTTAAATCCCGTCGAGACAGAGCAGGCTCCATGAATATCGTCAAAGTGCCTGCGGCCTCCCCTAAAAGGAAGCCAGCCCAAGCTGCCATATGCGCTGGCTTGGGGCGATCCGGCGGCGCAGCCCCTAGCTTGAGACGGAAGCCAGTCTCTTCGGGTTTTCTTTTGCACTTGAGAATCCCCCGCCTCTAGCTGTGGGGACTGTCAAATAATCTTACTCTGTTTGCGTATTCCGCTAACTAAAATATTTAGAAGAAAATCTATTTAAGGTTTTCCTGTTTCAATGCGCCCTGCCTGGCCGAGGCTACTGCAGTTTGGTACAGCGTTCCACAGGCGCAGTTTCCCATGCTGGATCACGGTATGAGGCAGTTTTATATTCAGCGCATCTCTCAAGGTTGATGGCGGCTTATAAATCCCCCCATCCATCCGTTTGCCGCAACCGCAGGCATAAACCCTATCTTTCAGCTTTAAATCCGCTTTTATGCTCAAATATTCCTGTCTTTGCACTCAAATTGCTTCATTTTCTATATTCGCGGATTTTCTAACCTGCTCTTCCTTTCTTTTTGCCTTCATATTTCCGCTTAAGCTTCTCTGCTCCCGCCCCAACCTTTTTCAAGCTTCTTTATCTTTTTTGCTTTGTTTTCTATTTCAAATATCCACCCGCCGTCGGCTGCGGCAAATTCTTTCAAGCCTCAATCAACTCCCAATGAGTTCTTAGATAAGAGCAGAAAAGCGGACGCCTATTTTGTGGCAACCTAGCAAGAAGCAAGAAACAAACTCGGCTACAGACAATACAATATACAATACAAGATGGAGGGATCAATAATGCTTGGAGCAATCGTTGGCGACATCGTAGGCTCAGTCTACGAGTGGAATAATATCAAAACAAAAGACTTTCAGCTCTTTAGTGAATACTGCTTTTTCACAGACGATACGGTTATGACCATCGCTGTGGCGGAGGCAATCATGGACGGGGGCAAAGCGGACAACTTTATTGATTCAATGATAAAATGGGGACGGCTTTACCCATATTCAGGCTACGGCGGCAAATTTGGCAACTGGATACACTCTGATGACCACATGCCATATAACTCGTGGGGTAACGGCTCGGCGATGAGAGTTTCGCCTTGCGCGGAGTTTGCCGCTCGCGCTTTTTATCCCGGCGACCGCCCTGAGTCCATTATAGATAACGCACTGCGGCTAGCGGAGATTTCGGCAAGCGTTACGCACAACCATCCCGAAGGCATAAAAGGCGCTCAGGCAACTGCCTATGCAATGGCGATTAGCTCTGGATTTTCTGCTGATATAGCAAAAAAACATATCCGCGAGGACATACCGAAACTGTACGGATATGACCTCTCTAAAACCTGTGACGAAATCCGCCCGAATTATCGTTTCAACGAGAGTTGCCAAGATACTGTGCCTCAGGCGATTGCAGCATTCCTTGAAAGCACGGACTTTGAGGACGCAATCCGCAACGCCATATCTCTCGGCGGCGATAGCGACACACTCGCGGCAATAACGGGCAGCATAGCAGAAATGGCGTATGGCATTCCGGATTGGATAAAGGATAAAGCACTCGGCTACCTTGATAAGCCGCTTATCGAGGTCTACGAGCGTTGGCGGCAGTTTCTGAAATTTGAAGGATAGAATATGGCTAGCCAAAACTAATCAACTACTTCCTGACGTTCTCCTCCTCCTACGAAGATTACCCATTCGACAACATTAATGACGGTCAGAGCGGACGGTTATGCATCACCGCGCCAATAAAAAGCGGGTCTTTAAACTTAATAGGGCAAAATATTAAGTAATGTAAAATAAATCCCATGAAATCCACTTATAATGAGATGGACGCAGAGTTAACCCCGCTTAAGTCTAAAGACCCTAAAAAGCCGCTTGCATTGATACGCGAGAGAAGCGGCAAGCTTTGGTCAATCTAAAACTCGAACCTCCTCTGGAAGCGGATTTCCTGCGTCATGAGTTCGCCAATATAAAAAACCGCGCTATTCTTATTGCAATAGCGCGGTTTTTATGGGGAGTTGTAAGTTCTCTTATAGTCTATGATATACAATGATTTTACGCCATTTTAAGTTTTCCATGCTTGTGTTTGAAAGAGTGAAGAACGGCTTCAATCAAGGCTTTTGGAGCGTCAACGGTGAGAACTATTGACTCTCCAGTTATATTGGTGAACCATATATTTTACTTTTTATATCCGCACTTGTGACACACGCCGTTTTCGTCAAGAGCAATACCGCAGAGCGGACAGCGGTCTTGCTCTTTCCATGTAGAACTCTTGGTTGCTGCTCCGTATTCTTGTGATGCGCCGTTCACGCCGCTTGTAAATGTAATCTTAGCGATGTTCAGCTTATCTTTAAGCAAATCGTAAATGATTTTAATCATACCCTCGACAGTCATTGTCTCTTTAGTGACAACCAATCGACATTCGGGATACGCTGCCGCAAGTTCCGTCTTAAAAGAGGGTCCCTTCTGCTTGTTGCTTGGCGCGCCATCTTTAATCCCCTGCGCCTCATAAACACCGAGAATTGCGGGCAACAGCGGGTCATCCTCCCGCAAAACCAGCGCATGGTCGAAGTTCTGCAAAACTTCCCAAGCGGTTTTCTTTATCTCATTGCAGGGAAATACCATGTTGACGCCTGTATTTACGGCGTCCTCTACTTCAAGCGTAAGAATGCCGGTATGCCCGTGCAGATACTGCGCCTCGCCTTTGAACCCATAAAACCTATGGGCGTATTGCAGGTCTAACGTTGTGAAGCTTCTCATAAACTTCCACTCCTTTATAAAATTTGCGGAGAATTCCCACGCTCTCCGTTTGCGTGTAAAATAATACATCACAGCAGCATTCGCGATTACGCCTGATGGTTGCCTTTGCATTCAGCGCAGATACCCTTGAATACGATATCGTGCTCGGTAAATTCAAAACCATTGCTATTCTTGATAAATTTATCAATATCCGAGATGTAATCCATATCCACATCGAAAACACGACCGCATTTCAGACACCTTGCGTGATAATGATTGCTGCAAGTATGGTCAAAGCGGTCAGCGCCATCCGGCATCTCCCTTTTTCGTATATCCCCGATCTCGCATAATTGCTGTAAATTTCGATATACAGTCGCTCTGTTGAAATTTGGATGTTGTTTTATAAGTTCATCATATATTTCATCAGCCGTTGGGTGACAACCTAATTTTATTAAAGTCTCAAGAACCAACGTGCGTTGGATTGTGTTTCTTCTAATCATAAAGAAAACCCCATCGCAATATATTCACAATTGATATTATATCTCAATAATGATTGAGTGTCAATAGGCAAATCAAAATATTTTTCAAAAACTTCTTGAAGCAAAGCACTGTCGGCAATGCGCAAGCGAGCGCTGCGGCAATTGGACGTGGCGCTTATCTATCTCTTGATGACGCTCTGGAGTTGGCGGGAATGAAACGCGAAAGCGAACTCCACAACCAGACAGTCGGGTGCGCTTGCCTTTCTTGGATATCAATTCTCGGTCTTGTTTCAAGCAGGAAAGCACAGACAAGCTCACACTTGCGGACGAAGCTGTCATGGCTGGCGGCCCGCCTGCCGCAGCTCTTAAAAATCAAATGCTTAAATACCACGTACTGCACTGTAAAAGATGTTTGTAACACACCGATAGTTTTGTGCCGCGCAGCCTCTCCGTCCGCAGCGAGAATTGGTTGCCGCATTGCGTCCCGTGCCTTGACAAACACCGCCTGTCGCAGTCATGGCGAAAAACCGCTTTCATTCTATTCCGGTTCCGAAGCTTGATTGTGCAGTTTGTTCTTCAGCCCGGCAGCGTCATTCTGAATGTTGCAGCTGCAATTGCCCGCCCGGAAGTACAACACAGCGGTCGTGGCCGTAATGCGCATCAGCAAATTCACGGCAAGCGGAAACGGCGCTGACAGCACGGCATTCGCCATTGGGAGTTACGCCATTGCGGGGATTATCCGCTCGCTGTGGACGCCTGGGGGGCTTAGGGATGCAGATGGCAAGCCGTCCGCGCTTCGTTGATTATGCCGATCAAATAATAATTACTCTGATTGCGATCCGCCCGCACTGCTCTTTGAACGGTTCCCGATGGGTCGGGATTGACGCTGATCTGACCGCTGAGGATTTGTACGACAAAAAAAGCATGGCGTCGCCGAGCCTATTCCGTCCGCCAAGTTGGAATCGGAAGTGTGCAAGCTCACAGGTTGTCACGCGAATGCATTTGCAAACGTCAAGAAGGAATTGGGCGTGGAGCGCTATTAATCCGGCCGGCAATGATTCTCCGCCCTGCACGGCCGGAACACAATGAATGCCGGGGCGCTTCGAGATGCCAGGCCGCAAAAACGCCCCCGCCCATATAGTCATTGCGCTCTGAACGAAGCAGCACTGCGGGGGAGGAGCGCCCATCCTTTTCCCGCCGGCCTGATTTTAAAGGCCCTTAAAGATTTCCAATGCGGCGCGTTCACCGGAGAGCTGGCCGAAGCCATGACTTCATAGAATTTCTGCGGTTCGCGCCATTGGGGAAAGCGGCAGGATTTTTCAAGCCAATAAAATTGCTTCGCGGCTTTAGCGCGCTCAAAATACTCATATAAGGGGGAAGAAGAAGCGTGACGGCCGCGCCCGCCCCCGGCAAATGCAACGGGCGCTTTGAACTCCGTTCCGCCTTCAAAGCCAGCGCCCATTAACTCTTGCGGTAGATATGCTGATTTTCATGGAAAACTGCCTTTTTTGGAGCTTGATTATACAGCGGGCGCTAAATGACGATATCAGCATTTAGCGCCACTCAATGGATAGTCGAGATCCAAAAAAGAAGCATTGAATGAAAATCGGCGCATTTGATTGATTGCATGGAGCCCTTTTGTCTGTTAGTCAAGCCTCGCAGGCTGTAATCGGGCGGCGTAAGGAAATCGAAGGCAAAGCGGCTGCAGCCGGCTTTGCAGCGCAGGGAGCCTTTGCGCTTGCGGCTCGCCCCGTTGCGAACGTCAAGCCGTCAAGCCGGGATTCTTGACGGCAAGGGCGGTCAATGGGCTCCAGCTTGGATATCGCGCTGTTTTTGCAGGCCCTGCAATTAGCAAAGCGCAATCATACGCCGCCCGGGAAGATTTCATCATATTCGCCGGCTGCACGCAGCCGGCATAGGCGTGAGCCAAATGCGGGCGGAGCATTATAGATTTCAGCCCCGGCGCGCCGCCCCAAGGACGGCCGGCCAAATGCAGGCCTTCCTGGCCGAAACGCGCGGGCAATTGCAAGCGCAAGGCGTGAATTCCGTCCAAAAACGCATCTATCGCCGCGTTTTCGCCAGGGGCGAACGCTCAATAAGATTTTCCGGCGCCGAAACCGCAAAAATACCCTCAAGCCGCTTATTGCATTTCGCAGCCAAATGCAGTGCGTCTTCTCCCGGGCCTCCGCGCAAGTATAAAAGAATCGGGCCGGTTGCATTGCTCGCCCGAATGGGCAAGCATTGCTTTTTATTAATCTGGACATATTCTATAGTCTTAATCAAAAGACAGCGCCGCTGAAAACAAAAACGAAATTTACCATTATGTGCATTACGGCAGGCGACAGCAGCCCTCTTGACTTAATGGCGCTCCCCCCTATGTAAAATCCGCCAATAGCGAAGATTAAGCAAGCCCATAGAGGAAATTGCAAGGAATAATGATATCCATAGATGTCAAGAGGGTAATCTGCTCACTGAAAAACATTTGCGACTGATGTTTTAATAAAAATACCTAAATGGATAGTTTTCCGCCTGTTTGGAGTAGACGAGCGGCTGTACGCCTACTATAATCAGATTTATTAACAAGATTTGCAATTGAAGCCCATCGGTCTATCTTAAGATCTGCATTGGGAGGAAATTATATGAACGCCACAGCGATCCGCAGGAAATTGAAAGGAAAGGATCTCATCACCATTGGCATC
Organism: Clostridiales bacterium; assembly: GCA_031269465.1. Lineage (GTDB taxonomy): Bacteria > Bacillota > Clostridia > Lachnospirales > WQUN01 > JAISWZ01. The sequence continues at coordinate 6,402 of JAISZB010000329.1, forward strand.
TTTTCAGCCATCTATTTTGTCATCAATTTTGTGTTTATGCTTATGGGTGGATTTCACCCAATAATGTGGGTGCTTATGCCCGGGCTAATTGCGCTGTTTACCGGGATTCCGTTTATGCTTATGGCTGCAAAGGTGCAAAAGCCAGGAGCGGTTTTTCTGATGGGTCTGATCGTCGGCCTGATATACTTTATTACAGGTCAATTTACCGTTATGATTCTTATCACATTTGTCATCGCCTGCGGCGCGGCTGAACTTGTACGCCATATAGCAAAGCATGGAAGCTCCAAAGGGAATACCGCCGCCTTTGTCTGCTTTTCACTGGGAATGGTCGGTTTGCCGCTTCCGATATGGCTGATGCGGGACAGTTTCCTTGCGCAAATCGCTGAGCAGGGTATACCCGCCGTATACATATCCGCTCTCGAGGCGCTGATTTCGCCTGTTATGTTTGCGGTACTCTTTGCCGCGCCAATTGTTGGGGCAATGATAGGAACCTTTATCACTCGCAGTCTTTTCAAAAAACATTTTGAGAAAGCTGGCATCGTGTGATGCCGGCCCTTTGCCTTGACCCGCGAACCAAGCTGCTCCTGCTCGTTGCGGCGAATGTGGTGGCGTTTACACAGCGTTCCCTTGCGGTTGAGATCGATCATATGGTCGGCTGTTTTGCTGCTGCTTTCAGCCGCGAGCGGAAGCCTCAAATCAACCATCAAATTGGCGTTTGCCTTTTGCTTGTGCCTCGCGCTGCAATACTTCGTCTTTCCCTATGGTCCTAAATGGGTGGCCAGCAGCCTTTCTCTCACACTTGCCTATGGGCGAAAAATATTTCCGTGCTTGATAGCGGCGCGCTGGCTTCGCGCAAAACGCCGATCAGGGATTTGATGCTAGCGTTGCGGCGTGGCATGTTCCTCAAAGCCTGATAATTCCATTATCAGTGACATTTCGCTATTTCCCGGCCATAAGGGACGAGTTTGGGCACATCCGCGACGCGATGAAGCTGCGCAGCATTCACGACGCGGCCAAACTGGAATGCGTGGTGGTTCCTTTGATGATTTCGGCGACAACAACCGCCGAGGAGTTGTCTGCCGCTGCGGTGACAAGAGGCATAGAAAACCCGAAGCCCAAAACCAGTTTGACTACCCTGAGGTATCGGACGGCAGATGCGATTTGCCTATGTATCGGAGCCTCATTTATAGCCGCCGCGATTTTTGCGCGTTAGGAGAGATTTGATGATTACAATTAAAGATGTGTCTTTCCGGTACGCAAAGGAGCGGGAGGCCATCTGTGATATCAATTTGCAAATCAATGCCGGAGAATGTATTCTGCTGTGCGGGGAATCGGGTTGCGGGAAAGCTACCGCTACCAAGCTGGTCAACGGTCTGATTCCGCATTTTGAAGAGGGCGGGGTTTTAACCGGACAGGTCGCAGCCGCCGGTTTTTCTATGGCGCAAACTGAGCTATACCATCTCGCCGAACATATCGGCTCTGTATTTCAAAATCCGAAATCGCAGTTTTTCAATCTGGACTCCGACAGCGAGCTTGCATTCGGGTTGGAAAGCGCCGGAACGCCGTCCGAAATTATCCGTCATTGGCTGGATATAACCGTGCGAGAGCTGCATATCGGCCATTTGCTGGGAAAGAATATCTTTACATTGTCTGGCGGTGATAAATAAAGCCTTGCCTTTGGGTCGGTATATGCAATGAATCCGGATATTCTAGTACTGGACGAACCTACCGCAAACTTGGACGCCGACGCCATCGAAAGGTTGCGGCGGCAGATTCTTCAAGCCAAAAGCGAGGGGCGAACCAATCTCATCGCGGAGCACCGCCTTTATTTTTTGACGGATATCATCGGCCGCGCGGTATTTTTGAAAAACGGATTCGTTGCAGGGCGCTTTACCCGAGATGAATTTCTTGCACTGCCCGATGCCCGGCGCGTGGAGATGGGGCTGAGGGCTCTCACTCCGACACGCCTGAATCTGCCTCGCGCGCGGCTAGTCGGGCAGAAGCGAGGTCTTTCTGTAGAGTGCTTGCGCTGTACCCTTGATGGATAGACGGTGTTTCGCGATGCAACCTTTTTCTCCGGGTATGGCGAGGTCTTGGGCATCATCGGTCACAATGGCTCCGGCAAAAGCACGCTGGCCCGCTGCCTGTGCGGCTTGACAAAGCAATCAGCCGGGCAAATAAAACTGGATGGCAAAATTCTCAGCCTCAAAGCACGCGCCAAACTCAATTTTCTTGTAATGCAGGATGTAAACCATCTACTTTTCAGCGATAGCGTGTGGAATGAATGCGGGTTGTCAGCGTCTTATTGCGACCCGGAACGAATTGAATCGGTTCTGGATGCTTTCGATCTGCTTACTTTTAAAGACCGGCACCCAATGGCGTTGTCCTGCGGTCAAAAGCAACGCCTCGCTGTGGCCAGGGCAGTTCTCAGCGACAAGAAAACACTGATCTTTGACGAACCCGCCAGCGGGCTGGATTATCGACATATTCTTGAGGTGGTTTCCGTTGTGCGCAGCCTTGCCGAAGAGGGCAAGGTTGTGCTGATTGTCTCTCACGATTTTGAGTTTTTAGCGCACTTCTGCGGCAAATTGCATAATATCTAAAGCGGGTTAGCGGGACGGGCATAAACGAATCTGATATTTTGCGGAGCGCGGAAAGGATAACTGCCATATGACGCTTGAGCATATTGATATGGGCGCAAGCGTGACGCTTGTATGTAAAGACGCGCAATGCGCTGTTTTTAGCGTGAAAGACGAAACCGGAATGGCCGTGTATGACGTTTTCCCCTGCGTTGTGGTGCTGTATAACGATTTTCATATGGAGCGACGCTTTTCAAGATTTCGTCAGGGCAGGGATATGTTCTGTGTAGACCACTGCCGCGAAGGGCGCATTGAGTGGGAAATAGACGGCGGCGGCTACTTGTATGCCGAATCCGGCGACGTGCGAATTGACAATAGGCAGCATCATATCCGTGGGTTTGGCTTTCCTCTCTCCCACTATCACGGGATTACTGTCGGATTTATGTTGGACGAGGCGGAACAGCTGTCCAACGTATTGGAAGGGGTGACGTTTGACATCCCAGCGATGAGACGGAAATTCTGCCTGTCTGACCGGCCTTTCATTATGCGGGCGAGCGCGAGTATTGAGCATATTTTCTCGGAATTGTACTCTCTGCCGAAACAAGTGCGCATCCCCTATTTGAAAATTAAGGTATTGGAGCTGCTTCTGTTTTTGGATATGCTGGATAAACCGGAGGATGGGCCGGAACGGCCCTATTTTTACAAAACCCATGTAGACAAGGTGAAAGCGATCCACACTTTCCTGAGAGAAAATCTTGACCAACGCTATACTTTTTGGAAGAATTATCCGAACGGTTTGATTTTCCGCTTACCTCTATGAAGCTCTGCTTCATAGGCGTTTACGGAGATTCCGTGTATGCCTATATGAAACTTCCGCATGAACGCCGCAGCGCTTATGCTCCGGCAATCGGACGACAATGTATGCGCCATAGGGAGTCAACTGGGGTATGAAAACGCTACCAAATTCACGACGGCTTTCAAATCTGTAAAGGGTGTGACGCCTGCGGAATATCGAAAATCCGCCAAGTGAGGTGATAAGGTAAAAAAAGCAAGGCGCAATGAAAACAATCCATCTTTTTGCAGGAGAGTACAAGGGGAAAATGCGCCATTTTAAGCGTGGCGGGAGGAATCGCGCCCTATTTTTGCGTCTATCAGATTATCATTCTATTTTTCGCGGGTGTTCCAACTGTTGGAGATATTCTGCTGTGGGCGGCCGCCAGCGCTGCGAGATATTTTTCAAAACTATTATTTTATGGGATTTCCACGACGCTGTCGCACATATCCGCTTATACGATTTTGGAGAATCTCAGGTTGACCATACCTCCCGCCTGATGCGGGCGCCGCTCGGCGTGGCGTTTGGCAAAACAGTCGGCAATATGAAAAATGTTATCGTAAATAGAGTGGAAACAATCGAGCTTCCGTTGGCCCATAATGATACCGGAGGGTATTTTCAATCTGCTTTTGCCTATAGCGTTATTTGTCTGTATGACTGCCATTAATTGGCACATGACGTTGGCCGCTCTTGCTTGCGTCCCGCTGGGCGCATTAGTTTACGCGGTTATGATGAAAAATTTCGCTCAGCAATACGCCGACTAAATAGCGGCGAGCAACCATGTAAACAATGTGATTGTGGAATATGTCGAGGGCATTGAGGTAATCAAGGCTTTCAGGGCGTTCGGGAAGCTCTTATAAGAAATTTGCGAATGCGGTCCGCGACTTCAAGAAATTTACGCTCGCGTGGTTTAACGGCACTTTGAAGCTGATGAATTTGGGCGGGGCAATTTTGCCCTCTACCCTGCTCGACATGCTGCCGATAGGAATGCTGCTTTACATATACTGCTTTTCATATAAAATTACCTTTTTTGGAGCTTGATTATATAGGCTTCAATGGATAATAAAGCTCCAAAAAAGTAACATTTAATCGGTTTACAGGCTATTTTTGAAGGCATTCTATTGCAAATCCCCAGTTTGAAATCCTTTCCTCGTCTATGCCGCTTCCTGCCGCCAATCTGCCTGAAGGAAAGAAAGGTGCGTTTTTTCCTGTGCAATTGAGGGAAAGTTGCAAACATTCGCTATCATAGCAGCGCTTGATAATTAAGAAGCCCTGCTTCTCCTCAATTTCAATTTCACCATGGGCAAGCTCTTTTCGCTTCCTGAGCGCTGCCAATGCGCGGACTGCGGCAGTCACTTCACTTTCTTTCTTAGACCAGTCGAAGCCTCTCCTGGAATCAGGATCATAACCTCCAAGCATTCCAATCTCAGTTCCATAATAGATTCCTGGAGCCCCAACATACATGAATTCCGTCGCCAACGCCGCTATGAGCTTATCCTCCCTTCCATCCGCAACGCTTAAGAAGCGGTGCGTATCATGGCTATCCAGGATATTTAGCATCATAATGTTCGCTTGATCGGAATTTCTCATCAAAATTCCGTTCAGCTTTTCAGAAAACTGTTTTGCGGTAATAGCTTCCCGAGCGTAAAAGTCAAGGCAAGCCTTGGTGAAAGCGTAATTCATAATGCCGTCGAATTGATCCCCTTGAAGGGATGGATTTGCGTCATGCCAATTTTCGCCTATTATCACGCAATCGGGCTTGACTACTTTTACTTCTCGTCTAAAGCGCCTCCAGAAATCGTGGCTTACTTCATCTGATACATCCAGCCTCCAGCCGTCGATGCCATATTCTTTTATCCAAAATGTTGCGATGCCTATGAGATAGTCTTGGACTTCTCTATTAGAGGTATTGAATTTAGGCATGTAAGTGCAGGCTGCGAAGCATTCATAGTTTTCTTTTTCTGGATCGGGGCGGTCTCCGTCTATTATGAACCAGCTGTGATATCTCGAGTTTTTTCCATTTTTCAAAACATCCTGAAACTGCCTGAGGTTTTCTGAACAGTGATTGAAGACGGCGTCAAGAACTATGCGCATCCCCATGGCATGCGCAGACTCCATCAGAATCCTGAATTCATCGTTGCCTCCGAAATGCCGATCAATTGTATAGTAATCGCTTATGTCATATTTGTGATTTGAAATGGAACTGAAAATCGGTGTCAAATAAATTGTGTTTACTCCCAAGGAAGACAAATAGGGAAGTTTTTCCTCTATTCCCTTCAAATCTCCGCCAGCAAAGCTCTTAGAGGTAGGCGCGCCGCTCCAAGCCATGTTGATATAGGAGAGATCCTTGAATTGAGCGCCCTTGAAGAAACGGTCTATAAATATCTGATAGAAGACGGCCTCTCTCATCCACGGCACTATTGCGTGAATATCAGCTTTGTTGATATAAGGCAACTGGAATGAGTTGTAGAAAGAGAAGCTGAAATCATAATTGTCCGTCAAGCCGTCTTCTGAGTAATACAAAATGCTTCCGCATTCAACAATCTTGAAAATGTAGACGAATCTGGCATCATCAAGACTCAGCTTCAGCGTATAGTAGCTGAAGAGCCTGTCTTTGCAGCTCAGCTTCATTTGCGCTTCTCTTTGAGAAAGATGGAAGCTGTACTTACCGCCATAAATCACGGATATTGAGAATGGCTTGTCCTTCCTGTCTATTCTGAGCCTGAGCGCAACAGTCTTCTCATTCAAAGCAAAACAGTATTTGCTTTCAGGGACGTGGAGCATAGCTAGTTCATTCATATTTACAGCCTCATCTGCAAAATTAGTTTCAACAGAACCTGCATCCAATTCACAGTTTTCAATCCGTTTAAAGCTGGCTGTTTAAAACCCCAGCTATACTGATTTGCATATTAAGTTCCAATTTCGGAGCTTGATTATACAGCGAGCGCGAAATGCCGATATCGTCATCTTGCACCGCTCAGTGGACGGCCAAGCTCCAAAACAGGTACATTTGACTGCGAATCGGTAAAGATTGCTGTCACTAATTATTTCCTCTATTCGATCGTTGCCTTGAGAACTTTATTGTCAGGCGTGTATATGAAGGTATAATCCCCAGTTTTTTTCGCAATCAGATTCTGTGAATCAGCATTGTCGAAAAGGATCCGGCTTGCTTCATCGAGGCCATCGTACCTGATGTAGGCTGAACCCGCAGTTGCCAGTCCTGCTGTAGTATTCGTCGATGTGAACATGAACTCGTCGCCTTCCTCCAGGTGGACATTCAATGTATAAATTCCGCCTTCTTCAACGAATTTCGTCTCCTGCGTGTAGACATCCTGCCAGTTTGTTATGACTGCGCCTTTTATATAGTAATCGGTCACAACGTCCACCTGCTCTTGTACGTCGCCGTTTCTAACCCAGTCTATCCTATCGTATGTTCCGACATTGAAGACTTCTTTATCGCTTTCTGAATATGAGACGTTCGTCGTTTCATAATAGTCGTCGCCAGGATATGTGGTGAGAGTCAGCGTGTAGTTTCCGGAAACTCCTACTTTAATATTGCTGCCTTTGGCGCTGGCATCTCCTATTGATCCGCTGCCAATAAACGCTTCAGTTCCATCCGATTGCTTTGTTTCCGACAGATAGCCGAACCCGCGTTTATTTCTCCAGCTGGAGTCCACAGCAAACTGAAACTCATCCCCTTCATTTAAATCAAGGGCAATGCTATATTCATTTTTGCCGTCCGACTTTACCAGCTTATGCTCGTCATCAATAGCGGCGCCCCAACTGCTTGAAAGCAAGAGTTTGCTTGTTCCGCTTCCAAGTATATAGAATTCTCTGGTATCATCTTTATGCTGAGAGAATCCTGCAAATATTTCAGTGTCAGCTGAAATAGGGGTTGAAAAGTCAAACTCTCTCGCTCGTTGCGGGGTTGCATACCAAGCTATGAAGCTGAAGCCAGATTTTTCCGGTATATACGTCTCTACTGCTTCCCCTTCCCTGACGCTGACAGTCTTTAAGACTTTAGTGTCATCATAGAATGTCACTTTATGCTTCAGCCCGCTTGAGCATGCTGAAAGAGCAAAGCACGCGAATATTAGCAGTTCTGACATTCTCCTTCTTCTCCATATTTTTAAACCTTTCATACTTCTCGCCCCTTTTCATTTTGCTGTTGATGCCGCAGTCTTAAATGATTCCATCGGGTAAATCGCCAAAATTCCAGTGCTAATTTTATCCATTTTCAATTATATGTCGACAATTTTATAGTGCTCTGAAATCTTGCAAATATACATTTTAAGAACAGGAGACATCCTAATCCTAAATTTTGCAAGACAGTCCTCTCATCAAATTTCGTAAAGAGAATAGAATGAGCATCCATTTCCTGTCACTTAATTCCATGAGGGAGCTTGATGATATTTCCTTTCGATGAGTCTTTAGGCCGACCTTAGAATATTTCGAGCAACTGACAAGCGCTGGGGCAGTGTTTGATTATGGCAAAATCATTGAGGCGCAATAGCGAGAGATTTTTCCAGGAGTTGCATGATACGCTCTGTGATCTTGCTGATTGGTCTGATAATTGCAACTCCTATTTCCAAACCTATATTGAAAAGGACATGAAGGATGCTCTGAGTATTCAAGATGAATCGGCAATTATTTTATCTGTAAAAGCTGTTGCCCAGCTGATTGTCGAAATGCTGAATCTAACGGCCACCTCAGAAATTTGAGGCAAGGATGTTAAAACCATTGGCTCGTGCTTGGTATTGAAATCAAGCGAGCTTGTTTATCTGCTTGAACCTTATCGCAATAATTTCAACAAGCGACTCATTAAAACTCCAAGATGTATTTTCTTGACATTGGCTTGTTTATTGGCTACTCGTTTGGAACACCGGAGCAGCTCAAGAACGGCGCAATGTGGCAGCATGTTTTTAAGAGTTTGTTGTTTGCTGAAATTTTAGAAGGCTATTATAGCGACGATATTATAAAACCTGCCCTGTACTGCCTGCAGCAACAAAAACAAGAACGAGAGCGCGCAGATAAAATAGTAGGTAGATATACCTATATAGGCTTTAAAAGGCCATTAGCGCCATTGTTTTTTGCTCATACATTTTCACCTTATTTTGCAGTTTTAGTAATACCTACTTTTTATATCTACACCTATAACGATATTGACGCTTGTAAAAGAAGGTGATATACGGTATCCTGTTGAGAATAGAGAGTGAAAAAAGCGCGATAGCAATGCCAAAAGCAACAAGAGCATGCATCTTGAATTGCTAGATGCGTGCTCGAGATTCGACTATGAAACCATATATTTAGAACTGTGCTGTCAAGGATATTTCGTATATTCTTCATTTTCTCTTTTTCTTTTTTTGTCGTCCGCCTCCAAAATCTCTTGAAGAGCAAAATACCGTATACTACAGTAGAAGTAAACGACTGTTTACATCTTAGCTTGTCAAATGCTTTGCGCGCCGCAGGCCAAACAGTGTTTGGCCTGCGAAAAGCAGGAAACTGGTCGAAGAGCTTCGCGGAGACATGGCCTAAAGATAAATGCAAAAAGAAGGAGCGATCAAAATGGATAACGAACAGATACAGGCTGAGGCATTAAGCTTTCTGGACACTCGCGGTATTTTGCGGGCGGCTGATTTGGGGTGCGGCGCAGGCGGCCAAACGATAGCGCCTGCCCAAAACATCCGCGGAAGCATCGTTGGTCTAGACCAAATCCCCGGCTTTATTGATGAGCTAAACGCCAAGGCGCTAAACCTGGGGTTGCAAGGCAGCGCAAGCGGCGTTGTCGGCTCGATGGAGAATCTTCCTTTTTTTGAGAAAGAAACGTTCGGCCGTATTTGGCCTGAAGGCGCGATTGACGCCATCGGCTTTGAAAAAGGGCCGGCCCATTGGAGCGGCTTCCTTAAAATGAACGGTTATGCTGCAGTAGCCTGCCCTTGCCGGCTCGCTGGCGAACACCCCGATGAAGTCGAGAGATTTTGGTCTAACGCCGACAGCGGCTTGGAGCGATAGGGCGCAATATTTCAGCGATGCAAAGGGCGGGCTATGCTCCCATAGCTGTGCTTGCGCCGCCGGAACAGTGTGGACCATTATTTCGCACCGAGGGCAGAAGCGAAAAAAAGCGCTTCTGCTAAAGCGCTCCGGCAATAAAACCGCAAAGGCCTACGTCGAGAATGATAAATGCGAAGTGGAGCTGTACTCGAAATATGGATATGCTTTTTATGTCGGCAGAAAGTGTCGAGAACTAAAGAAGCATAAGGCGTATTTCAATCGCGCAGACGATAATCTTTATCATTGTTTTATTTTATATGCTAACGGTTGGCAGGAAAAAGAAAGTAAATGGAATCAACCAATCGGAAGTTGCTGCAAACGTGTAGGACGAAAAATTGGAAGTCTTAAAGGCACAGCAGGGAAAGGGAAATGCAAATGAAAATAGAATTTATTCTAACCGCGTCAAAGGCAATGCTGCACGCTCTTGTCGGCATTGTCGGATTCGTTTTAATCCAAGCGATAGAGTCGCTTGCGTTTCACATTCCGTCCCCTGTGATTTCGCAAGTTTTGAATGCACTCGTCCGTGCCGCGCTGTTGTTTGTGCTGTTCAGCCTGTATTGCCGAAAAGCGCTGAAAAAGATTTATCAGATTGCCGAGTGAAAAAGCCCGCTTCTCCGAGGGCATGGGCGGTTTGGATTCCTGTCGCCGTGATTCTGCCCGCGCTCGTTTCGCTATACTTTATATTTTTCGCGGACGGAGTTTTCGCAAATCGGCATTTGGACAGCGCAACGATTAAGTATATTTTTGCCTGCGCAATATTCAGCGCTTGCCTTGCCGCCGGATTTGGCGAAGAACTGCTTTTCAGGGGCTTTGTTATGCGAATTCTTGAGGTTCGTTTCGGGAAAATCCCGGCGGTTCTCGTGCCATCGATTATCTTCGGAATGCTTCATATTACAAATATGCAAAACCCCAATTTGCTTGACATTCTGCTGCTGTTCGTTGCAGGGACAAGTGTAGGGATAACGTTTTCGCTGATTTGCTATCAGAGCGGTTCTATATTTCCGGGCGCGGTCGTTCACGGCATTTGGAACTTAATCATTATCGGATAGATATTGACTATTCTTTAAGTGCGGCTCGGCAAAGCTCACGGATCACTACAGCTGCCGGGAATTTTCGATTTTGCAGAGCGACTTTGAAAAGACCGTCCTTGCCTCCATCCGCTCTTACGCCGCCGAAATGTGCGTGTCGATCAAAATCGGAATTGAGTGGTTCGTAGTCCACAGTAAAGACATCCGGAGCCTCAGATGGGTTTCCATGAGAAACTCCGATATCAACGTCTCTCTCCTTGCATCGACTTTACCAAAATGCAGATATTTCTCAAGGCAAGCAAAGGTGCCTATCCCGCAAGAATGTCATCACTTATTCATCGTCTACGGAAACTTTTTTGTAGGGGCCGCAAAATCCTCAGCTGAGAGATCAGCCTCCTCGATTGCTCTAAACCAAGCGGTTGTGTCCAACGCTCTGTCGAAAAAGTTATTGGAGCCAACTGTGAATTTTGCGCCAGCAAGTTTAGCCAGTTTTATAAACTCCAATTTTGGGTACAGCGAACCCGCTTGGATTTCCAATCGAATATCGTTGTGAATGGCGGCGTATATTAATTCGTTCATGCGTTCAGCAGTCCATAGACGCTCATAGTAAGACGCCACGAATTCCGGCAGATATGTTGGATTGGCTAATATGGAAATAGGCTCTCTCACAACGCATAGGCAGTGCAATAAGTAGTGTTCGAACCAGGCATCCGCTTCGTCAGGCGTGTACATGTCAGATTTTATGAGCCACAGCCGTTGCTGCTTGCTGCCGTCAAGTGTTCTTCCCATAATCATAGTATCGGCAAGAACATAGTCCAGTTGAGCAAGCAAATCAGGCGATGTACGCTTATACCAGTCTCGATCGTTTACCTGTATGCCCAAAGGAAGTTCATGGCCAACAGCCTTGTGGACATTTTTAATGTATTCCTTCAGTGCGGCGTCATCGCAAAGCGGCCATTCAACGCCTTGGTTTTCGACAACACCGCTTAATATCCCTGATTCACGCCCGCGCTCCTCAGCCTTTTCCGGAGTCATTCCGCCCCGAAAAATATGTACATGCCAATCCGTAAGCGTGATATTACGCTTGAGCAACAATTGCATGTTGCGCTCAAATTCAGGAGAGTGAGTATAAAGCCAAGGCTTTTCTATGCTATCCGACCCATCTAAAAACTTCATTTACAATCCCCCTTCTCAGCCAAAGAGCATTAATAATTTTTTCTTTTAGAATGTACATGCCTATACTTAACGCTCTCTAGCTCAAGTACAGCCCTCAAGCGACGCTTTTTTCGCAGCATGATAATCCATTGAGCGACTCGAAATGCAGATTCGGCATTTAGCGCTTGCTGTATAATCAAGCTCCAAATAAGGTTTCAGTATAACAGTCTTAAATATGCAGGCTCTCAGCATGAAATTCATACTGCCATTTTAGGAGCATTCGAAGATGAATTTAGTGGCATACAAAGATTAATCATCTGTCCTTAAAAAAAATGGCCCTTAAGTAATTTTTAGTAGCCTAAAAAAGGGCGGATACCCCCTTGGCCGTGTGATAACAAAATTATATTCGATTTATTCATATATATATTTTGGATATTTATAGGTATATATCGGAAATATCCTTCTCTTGGCGGCGGATTCAAGCCTCCCCTCCCCAAAGCTGAACAGTCCAGGAAATTTGGCGATTTGCGCCGTTACCATGGAAATCTCTTCAATCAACATTTTAATGGTGCATTTGTCTTTTTAAAGAATCCAGCTGCAAATTTCAGCGCGTTGGAAGCTATGGATTTCAAAGCTTGGAGTTAGTCTGGGTTCCCTTTCGGGTTTCCTTGGGCTTTACTTTTCCCTTTTGCCTTGGATCCGCCAATTCCTTGTTTTTTCCTTTAAATCCCGCAGTGCATCCATAAATTTCGAGCCGCCGCCCTTTATTTCGTCGGCGCGCTCAACCACACCGGCTCCGGAATTGGAACTATGTCCTTGTCCATTTGGCCTTCATGACGCGCCGAAATTTCCGAGCGTGCGCTCTTCAGCGGCAGGATCGGTCAGCAGTTCACGAGTCTACGCCATGGCAGGGCGATGGCGCGCTGGTCTTTCGGCTCACTATAAAAGCAGTCCTCAAAACGCTCCAGCAATTCACCGAAATATACCGCTTTTCATCAAATGTTCCTTTTTTGGAGCTTGATAATGCATAGAAGACTGTATAATCAAGCTCCAAAAAAGGTAATTAAGTACGAAAGTAGTCGCGGAATTAGACGATATCGAAATGCTTTGATTGCTTCAAGCAAGTCGCTGCTGCTGCATGCCGTAATTATACAATGTCGGAGCGGCAAACGCAACAGGTTGTTTTTTCTGGGTCTTTCAACTTAACCGGGCACTCCTTTAGCCATAGAAAACCTAGGCGTAGAAATATTTATTAATTTTCAATATTTTTGTGTAAAGTGTCTATAGATAGATTTCATTTCAAATATTGACTATTAGATCGCAGTTTTGGTATAATTAGCCAAAATACAACAATATAAACTGACGAGAGGCTGACAATGCATGGCATGCGACATAACAACAGATAGCCTGTTTGAAGAATTGAGCCGCAGATTCAAGAACTTAAAACAGCATTCAGAGAAAAACGGCGCCGTCCTGCAATTCAAAGGAAGAAGGCCCGGCATGTCCGGCCGCGGCTGCCGCGGCGAAGCCGCAGTGGTCCGCGAATGCATCGAGAAGGCTGTCCTTGCGGGGCAAACCGACGGAACCCCCATCACTGCAGGTCCGCGCAGATAAGATTCAAACGCCCCGCCTGCGGCCGCGCTTTCAATGAGGAAATCGCAGGGCTGGATTCAAGGCGCCGAATTTCCAGCGACATGTAGCGTTTTATTATGGAAAGCCTTGGAGCCGCCGCTAAGGGCGAACTTTCCAGGCAGGCCGGAACAGGCGTTTCTACCGTGGAGGATATTGCGAGCCAATACTCCGAACGCATGAAAAGCGATATTATTTCAGGAAAATTCACGCTCCTCTCTATGGATGGGCTGTACGCATCAAAAAATATTGAATAATATTGGGTGCTAAACGACACAAGCCAACCCGATGGCGCTAAAAATATATTGATAGAAATAGGCAGAAAAAAAGAAGGTAAAAAATGCTTCCAAAGCCTTGAATGATATTAGAAAATCTACTAATTTCGGCTCGAAAGAAGAAACAAGAAGGCAAAAAAAGACTCATATCTCTCCGCAAGCTCTCTTTTCAAGCTTTCCGGAGCAGAACTCGACAGGCTGGATTCCCGCTTGGGCAAAAGCGAGGCTCCGGCCAACGGCTACTACTCTTATCAGGAGATTTTGTATTTCTGCAAAATTGAAGGCCGCAATGGAGCGGCAGACTGCATATTGAATTGGATTATAGACGCATCGGGATTAAGCATGCCCGCTTTGAACAAAGCAGCTGCTGCAGCTGCCAAATGGCTTTTTGAAATATTGAACCATTTCAAGCGTCATATTTCGAATGGCAAGACAGAAGGCAAAAGCCGGCCCGCAAGAATGATCGAAAGGATGGGCTTCCACTGCGGGCATAAATCAATGCAAGTTGCAATCTGCGCCCATGATGCCAGGCAAGCGAAGTTTCGCAAACATTCACTTAAAAAAGAATCTATTAAGGAGGCTGCCGATAATTCAAGCGATAAAGTTGCTGCTTAGCAATATTCACTAATTTTCGGCAAAAAAGCTAATTGCGATAGTGCAATATTTTGCAATGCCAAGGGGATACTATGCTCTTTTGGAAAATTGCCCGGTTAAGTTGAAAGACCCTTTTTTCTTCCCTTTGTCGATACTATCAACTGTAATTTCGTCCTCGGCCAACTCCTTCCCGAGGACTCTCCAAAACTTGCTTCACCAGATCGCCTGAAACTCCCGTCTCTCCACCTCGCTTCCGTTGTTGAGATTGCATAGTCGCGTTTTTGTTCGTCGCTTAGCGGCATTTGGCATATATCGCTCGATATGAGTTCGTCTGCGATATATACGCCATGTTACCCATTTTCATAAGCAAAAGAAGTTCTTATGCCTGTTTTGTAAAAGATATTTAGTGTTAAATTTGAAATATTCATTAGCATTATTCTGTGTTAAAATGTATAATATAAAATAAATGTATTGTGACGGCTTTAATGACCGCAAGCGAAGCCGCGAGCATGAGGCACCAAGCAGAGGGTTTAGGCGCTGTGCGATAACGGAGAGCGTAAGGCGCGGAGCGTATGAAAAACGGGATGCGGCTTATTCTGGGTCTCTAAACTAAGCTGGGCATAAAGCGAGAATGCACATGTAAGAACCATGTAAAATCAGCGCTTGCGCCAATGGACGCAGTGCAGTCCCCACTAGAGTTTAAAGGCCCTTATTCCCTGCAACGCGCCCAAACCTGTTGACGATCGGACTGAAAAGGCGCAATACGTCAAATCCCTTTCTTCGCAAATAGATGTTGAGCATATTATCAACTCGATAATCGAAACTGCGGCTATGCTTGAAGCTAACGACAAAGAGCTTTTGCGGCTAATTTTATCGGCCAAAATGTCCGCTGAGGGTATGGTGCGCCGCATTGCATGCGGCAAAATGAGAGATTGGGGCGGTTCGTTTCTTTAAAGCAAGACAAGCCCCTATTCTAGGCAAGTTTGATTTCTATCGCCTATGCGACATTGATTTTTGCGCGGGGTTTGGAATTTATTTTCGGGGCTGCGGCAGACGAAACGCTCGAAGCAAGAGTTCGGGTATTTGACTTCAATGAAACCCCGATGTGCGATATATTTAGGCGCATTTTAACTTCAATTTCACGAGAAAAACAACTATCTTCCTCCAGAGTTATAACAGTTCGAGAAGCGAGATTGTAAGAATTATCAAAGAAAAAACGGAGAACTGCAATGAGGATTAAAATCTTATCAATTATACTAATTATATTTCTGCTCACATTGCTCTCAGGTTGCGCCTCAAGCGAACAGAAATCAACCGAGCCAGTTAAGTTCGGCGCATCATATATGACGATGAACAATCCGTTTTACGCCCCACTTAACGAGGCTATCCGCGATAAAATCGAGGCGAACGCCGATATCTTAATTACTCTAGACCCCGCGCTTGACCAGCAAAAGCAAATTGAACAAATAGGTTATATGATTGCAGAGGGCGTTAAAATGCTATTCCTCACGCCTGTTGATTGGAAAAACATAAAGCCGGCGCTTGAAGCCTGCCAAAAAGCGGGCGTCATTGTCATCAACGTTGACGCGCCAGTGTTTGAGGTGAATATGGTCGAAACAATTATCGCATCTGATAACTATTCGGCAGGAAAACTCTGCGCTGAGGATCTGATTAAGAGAATTTCAAGCGGGACTATAGCCGTAATCACTCACCCAGGTGCAAAAAGCGGCGTGGACAGGATTGCTGGCTTTGACGACTTAATTTTCGCTGGCGGCGCGAATTATATTGAGGCAGGGCGGCATGATTCAAAAGGGCAACTTGAAATCGCGATGCCGCTGCTCGAAAATCTGTTGAAAGAAAACCGCGACATTGACGCTGTTATGGCTCTTAACGACCCGTCCGCGCAAGGCGCGATCGCCGCGCTCGGCGTTTGCGGCTTCGAACCCGGCGAGGTGCTTGTATACGGAATTGACGGCAGTCCTGATGTGAAACGGCTTATACAAGATGGTTGGGTGACGGGAACGGCGGCGCAGTCGCCAATGAGAATGGGACGAATCGCCGCAGAAACGGCGTATAAAATCCTAAATGGCGAAAGCGTTGAGAAAAGCATTTCAGTTCCCGTAGAGTTTATATCGGCAGAGAATATCGCTGACTTTGATTTGGACGGGTGGCAGTAGTATGACAAAATCGTATAAAAATATTGCCATAACTGCCATGTTTGCAGTTAATTTAACAGCCTTGATATTCATAACAACGCTTGTGAGGCACGCTACAAGTATTGTAGTCAACCGATACGCGGCGCTTAGTTTTTTTGATGCTCTGAATAAACTGCCTTTGCCGTCCGACACAGTACAAGCAGCTGCGCTGTGCGTTTTTTCCTTGCTTGTCTTGCTTACATATGCGCAGACACTTAAGAAGGATAATATGACGCTTGCAGTATTAAACTGCTCCGCGCAGGTTTTGCTGTGCATTGCAGTTATGTATTTGCTTGACTTTCACTACAATGGCATTTTATTTATACCTCTCGTGAATATAATCATTAGGTTGAACAAAAATTCTGTAAGATTTTCCCTGATGCTTGTGGTAATTGCCGCATACCTCTTTCTCGATTATGATATAATTTCCGGAGGTTTGCCGCTCAACCACTTGGATAACTACATCAAAATCTATGGCGCAGGTACTCAAACATTACTATACATCGCTTTAAATCTGCTGGTCGGGCTTAATATAATCGTTTTCGTAATAATTTTGATGCAGGCGCTGCAGTACGAACAATACGAAACACAGAGGCTCAAAGAGCTAAACGAGCAGGTGTCGCGTTCTGCGGAGGAACTGAAAGTTATCAACTTGCAACTCGAAGAATACGCTCTGCAAAGTGAGAAAAACGCTCAGACACGCGAACGCAACCGCATTGCGCGTGAAATTCACGACACACTCGGTCACACGCTCACGGGTATTACCGCCGCCATTGACGCTTGCCTGGAACTTGTCGGTAAAGACCCTGCGCAGTTGAAAAAGCAACTGACGCTCGTGTCTGAGGCGGCGCGATCGGGTTTAATTGATGTTCGCAGAAGCGTCGGCGCACTGAGGCTAGACGCTTTGGAACGCTTCTCGCTCGGCGATGCACTCAAAAAAATGGTTGACGAAATCAACTACACGACTAATATAGAAGTTACGCTGAATTATCAGCACGGCAAAAACAGCGATGAGGCAAAAGAAATTATCTATCGCGTCGTTCAAGAGAGCATTACAAACGCCGTACGCCACGGCGGAGCAAGCCGTATTGATATTGACATTTCGCTTGACGGCGTTAAAACGCTTGTGCATATCTCCAACAACGGCGCAAGTTGCAAAACGATTGCAGAGGGTTTCGGATTGACGCATATGCGCGAGCGTGTAGAAAATTTCGGCGGCGCGATAACTTTCGATGGCTCAAATGGCTTCGTCACAAACGCGATAATTCCCTTCAGGAGAGTTGAAAATGATTAAAGTTTTGATAGCCGACGACCAGGAGTTAATTCGGCAAAGTTTGGAAATTGTGCTCAGCTCCAAACCAGACATTTTAGTTGCGGCGACTGCCTCCGACGGCAACGAAGTGCTGGAACTCATAAAAGCCGATGTCCCCGATGTGGTGTTGATGGATATTCGCATGCCGGGCATGGACGGCATATCCTGCACGAAGTTTATAAAACTCATTCACCCCGAAGTAAAGATAATTCTGCTCACCACATTTGACGATGACGACTATGTGTTTTCGGCGTTACGGCTCGGAGCGAGCGGGTATCTGCTCAAAGGAGTGTCCGTAGACAGTTTGTACGATGCGGTGAAAGCTGTACACAAAGGCGGCTCGCTGCTCACGCCCGAAATCGCCTCAAAAGTGTTCCGCGAGTTTTCAAAAATGCCCGAAACGCCAAAAAAAGGCTCTCCAATCCCGACCGCCGCGAATTTGCTCTTGCCCAATGAAAAGAAAATCGCCATTGAAATCGGACGCGGACTTAGCAACAAAGAAATAGCGAAAAAACTTGCGTTCAGTGAGGGGACTGTCCGCAATTATTTATCGTCAATACTTTCAAAGCTCGACCTGCGCGATCGCACGCAACTCGCGATTTGGGCAATCCAAAGCGGACTTATGAAGTCAGAGGAAGAGCTGTGAAAAAATATTTGGCGGTGTTCGCCGCAACAGTATTTCTCATATCTTCATGTACATTTGAAAGCAAGCAGGTTGAACTTGCGCTTGGCATTTACACAAGCGGCGACTGGGGAGTGCCTAATCCGGACAGTTTGGTGCTGTTTGACACGGCAATCGAGCGATTTGAGAAAGATAACCCCAACATAAAAGTGACCTACCGCAGCGGAATGCTCCGAGAGGATTATTCCGAATGGGTCGCGCAACAGGCGTTAAAAAATACTCTGCCTGATGTTTTCGCCGTTTTACCCGAGGACTTTGGACAATTTATTTCTTTGGGATTGTTGAAGGATTTGTCAAAGGACATCAAAGATGACTCTGAATTCGACCCAAAATCTTATTATTCCAGCGCTCTGGAATCTGGGAAAGTAAATGGCACGCAATATGCTCTCCCGTTTGAAATCGCTCCGACAATGATGTTTGTCAATAAAACACTGTTGTCGCTCGAGGGGATAACAATTCCCAAACCAAACTGGACTTGGGACGAGTTTTACGAAATATGCGACAAAATTTCTCAAGATAAAAACAGCGACGGCCATCTCGACCAATTCGGCTGTTACGGTTTCACTTGGGAAGAAGCAGCGACAACTGGCGGCTCGGAAATCTTGGACGGCAACACTACTCTGTTTGACTCAGACAAGTTTTTGTCTGCCACCCAGTTCGCAAAAAGCATAAACGCGCTTAATGGAGGCGAAAACCTCACAAGCATAGACTTTGACAAGGGCAATGTCGCGTTTTGCCCGCTTGATTTTTCGTACTACCGCGCCTACAAGCCATATCCATACCGAATTAAGAAATACTCAAACTTTGAATGGGACTGTATACCTATGCCGACAAACGGCGGATACGCATCCGAGCTGCAAACATTGCAAATGGGGATAAGCGCGAGAAGCAGCCACAAAAGCGAGGCTTGGGAATTGCTGAAATATTTTACAAGCGACTACGATATGCAACTGTCTTTGCTAGAATATTCATATGGGTTGCCAGTTATCCGAAGCATCCTCGAATCAAATGAGGCGAGCCTGATTTTACAAAAGGATATGCCTAGCGAAGAGATTTACATTGACCTTGCGATGCTTGGCAACGTTATAGAAAATGCCAACACAGCGCCAAATTCCCGCCATTACTCTGAAGTAAAAAATCTTGCAGACAGCATTTTATATCCTGCAATATACGCCGACGCGAATATTGACAGTATGATTAGAATTTTACAGCGGCAGGCAAGCGATTTGCTCTCAAAATAAAATGCTCATCACAAAAAGCCTCGGGGATTTTCTCCCGAGGCTTTTTGTGATGACAAGTGTCATATGTTTATTTGTTACATTTGGCATATAAACATGTGACACTTGGCACTTTTTCAGTGTTGAAACAATCTCTATAATGTGAATAGTTAAGGCGATTAAGAACGGAGGCGAGAAAGTGGAGGCGGACTATATCTTGCAGATGCGCAACATCACCAAAACTTTTAACGGGATCAAAGCGCTTGACGATGTATGCCTCGATGTCAAACGCGGTGACATTCACTCGATTTGCGGGGAAAACGGCGCGGGCAAATCCACTCTGATGAAAGTGCTGTCCGGTGTGTACCCGCACGGCAGCTACGAGGGCAAAATTATATACCAGGGCAAAGAAGCGGTTTTCAAAGACATAAAAGAATCTGAAAACGCCGGCATAGTAATCATTCATCAAGAATTAACGATGATACCCGAGCTTTCAGTGACTGAAAACATATTTATGGGCAACGAAGTCGTCAAAAACTGTTTGATAGACTGGGAGGCTCAGCGGCACCGCGTAACTGAGCTGCTTGTGTCAATGGGACTTAACGTATCGCCCGATACGCAGATCAAGCATTTAGGCGTGGGACAGCAGCAGTTAGTTGAAATTGCAAAGGCTCTCTCCAAAAACGTAAAACTGCTAATCCTCGACGAACCGACTTCCGCGCTTAACGAAGAAGACTCAGCCAACCTGCTCAGACTCATAAAAGGCCTGAAAGAACGAGGTATCACAGGCATTATGATTTCGCATAAACTCAATGAGATAGCAGCGATATCCGACGCTGTGACAGTTATTCGCGACGGGCGCGTGATTGAAACATATCCCGTTGTCGCGGGACAGGTGGATGAAGACCGGATAATCCGCTCTATGGTCGGGCGTTCGATAGAAAACCGTTATCCCGAACACGTTTCAAATCCCAAAGAGGTAATGTTTGAGGTTCAAAATTGGCGGGTGGAAGACCCGCGCATACCCGGACGGCTGATATGCAAAGATGTGAGTTTCAATGTCCGGGCTGGTGAAGTTGTCGGTTTCGCCGGGCTTATGGGTGCGGGACGCACAGAGTTAATGCGGTCGCTGTTCGGCAAGAATTACGGCATCTACCAAAGCGGAGCGATTTCAATCAAAGGCGAAAAAGTAAAGCTCAATTCGGTTGAAGCCGCTATACGCGCTGGGCTTGCGTATGTATCCGAAGACCGTAAAAACTTAGGGCTGAACCTGCTCGACAGCATAGCCAAAACCACAGTTTCGGCGAACTTAAGAGCGGTACTGCGCAACGGTCTGATTGACCCCGCACTTGAATACAAAGTCGCGGAGGAATACCGCAAGGCGCTCGGCACAAAGGCGGCAAGCGTTGATGCGGGCGTAAGTACGCTCTCCGGCGGCAACCAGCAAAAGGTCGTTTTGGCAAAGTGGCTGTTCCCCGAACCGGACGTGTTAATCCTTGATGAGCCGACACGCGGCATAGACGTCGGAGCAAAATTCGAGATTTACAGCCTTATCCACAAATTCGCAGACCAAGGCAAAGCGGTATTGCTCGTATCCTCCGAACTGCCAGAGCTGCTCGGCATGTCCGACAGAATATACGCCTTATTTGAGGGCGCGATTACCGGAATGCTATCACGCGGGGAATATACGCAGGAACTACTTATGCGCCTTATGACATCAACATCAAAAGCAGAGGGAGGTGAAAAGAAGTGAGGGCAATTAAAAAAGTTTTGGGCGGCGACCTCAAGCAATACGCCATGATTGTTGTGCTCTGCTCGCTGATAATCATCTTCAACATAGCATCGGGCGGCAAAATGGTAACGCCGAGCAATTTTCAAAATCTGCTCTCCGGTAATGCCTATGTATTAATCCTCGCAATCGGCATGCTTATGGTCATCGTAGTCGGGCACATTGATCTCGCAGTCGGGTCTGTAGCGGGATTTGTCGGAATGATAGTCGCCATTTCCGCGCGTGACTTCAATCTGCCGTGGGGAGCCGCCGTGTTAATCGGACTTGCGGCAGGCGTCATAATCGGCGCATGGCAGGGTTTTTTCCTCGCGAAACTCGGAATACCGGGATTTATCACAACGCTCGGCGGCATGATGATTTTCCGAGGCGCGGTTATCTGGATTTCAAAATCGATTTCCGTTCCCGCTCCTCCCGAACTCAAATTCTTCGGTGCGGGTTACCTTCCCGAATGGGGTCCCGCTTGGACAGGACTGAACAACTCGACATTATTACTCGGCATTATCGCGTTTGCGGCGTTTATTTGGATGGAAGGAAACGGCAGCAGGCGCAAAGCAAAACTGACAGGACAGCGCGGGGAAGTCTGGCCGTCTGCCATCAAGATAATGCTTATCGGCGCGGTTATCGGCTACGCGACTTACCTGTTCGGTTCCGGCAGACCTGGCACATCGTTCCCAGTACCCGGACTGATACTTGTAATACTGATTATCGTCTATCACACAATTACTGAACGCACGCCGTTCGGGCGGCACATTTACGCAGTCGGCGGCAACAAAGGCGCGGCGGCGCTCTCGGGCGTAAATGTTAAAAAAGTCTACTTCCTTACAATGCTGAATATGTCGCTGCTCGCGGCACTTGCAGGCATAATGTTCATCGGGCGTTCAACGGCGGCGGGTCCTTCCGACGGCACGAGCTGGGAAATGGACGCGATTTCGGCGGTGTTTATCGGCGGCGCGGCGGTTTCGGGCGGCATCGGAACTGTGCGGGCGACAATGATAGGCGGTCTCGTCATGGCGGTTCTCAACAACGGACTTATGCTCCTCGGTGTCGGCGCGGACAGAACGCAGGTCATCAAAGGGTTGGTTCTTCTCGCGGCGGTCGCGTTTGACGTATACAACAAAACCCAAGGCAAATCGTCCATAATCAGCAGATTGTTCCAGAAAAAAGAAACAGCTGCGGAAACAAAGTAGTTAATCCCACTTATGCAGGCAAAACACTGTTTTGCATATGAACCCCTATGACGCTACGTTTCACCGCCATGGGTGAAAATATCAAGTCAATTATGAGTTCGAGGCAGGGACAAATGTCCATACAATGTATTTTCGTACTAAACTTCCTATTCTGAAGCTTGATTAGAAAGCTAGCGCGAAATGCCGATATCGGCATTTCGTACCTTCCAATGGATAATCAAGTTGCAAAATAGATACATATTCCTGCATTCAATATAAAGGAGGATTTTCTCATGAAAAAACTATTCAAAACCGCTCTCGCGGCAACACTCTCACTCGCGCTGGCAATATCCTTGGCAGCTTGTACAAGCGGCGGACGCACAGAACAGCCAGCCTCTCCAGCCGCCTCATCAACCGACAGCAGCAACGCCGCCCCCGATACATCGATTAACGCAAACGGCTTTGCGGCAGACGCGACAATCGGCGTATCTCTCCCATGGCTCGGTACGCAAAACTGGCAGGAAGCCTCTGATATGTTCAAAAACCAATTAGAAACTGCAGGTTTTAAGGCTATCATTCAGGCGGCGGACAACAAAGTCCCTCAACAGCAGTCGCAGATTGAGTCTATGATTGAAAACGGCGCAAAGGTAATTGTGGTAGGTCCTATCGACGGCTCACAACTCGGCACGGTGCTTGAAAAAGCCAAAGACGCGGGTATCGCGGTTATCGGTTACGACAGGCTTCTCGAAAACACCACGGGCGTTGACGGCGTTGTCCAGTTCGGCAGCATCGAAACAGGACGTCTGCAAGGTCAGGCTTTACTTGATGGATTGGCTAAAGTCAAAGGCGCGGGGCCCTATAACATCGAACTCTTCGGCGGCGGGCCAGCCGACCCGAACGCTCCCAACTTCTTCAAAGGCGCAATGGAAATCCTGCAGCCAAAGATTGACGACGGCGCACTAACCGTTGTATCTGGCCAAACAGACTTTACTCAATGCGCGACACTCGACTGGGATAACGCAAAGGCGCAATCTCGCATGGACTCAATCCTCTCCGGCTTCTATTCAGACAAAGAAATCCACGGCGTTCTCTCCCCGAATGACGGTATCGCCCGCGCCATAATCACAGCTTCCGAAAACGCCGGCCAGCAAATCCCGGTAGTATCGGGACTTGACGCGGAAAACGAATCGGTCGAGTGGGTATGGTCAGGCAGACAGTATTCGACAGTCGCGAAACCCACGGACGTACTTGTCGCCAAGACTATTGAGATTATCAAATCCCTGCAAGGCGGAAACGGCATGCCCGCGACGGACGTCAAGGCAAACAACGGCAAAATCGACGTAAACATCTACGAACTGCCGCCGGTAGTCGTCACCAAAGACAACGCGAAAGAAATCTTCGCAAACGACCCCGCGCGTATGGAACTCCTGAAATAAACTGATTTAGTTCGAGGAAAATTATGCTATAGCAACGATGCCGCTTGATGTCAATCTAGCGTTGGCGTTAGGCGGTATCTGCTGCTAGAAGAAAGTCTATAAGCGCTCTGAAGTAAACGCGATTATCAACGCCGCGGATAAATTCATTGAAAAATGCCAATCCAAATTGCCTCATTCGCGAGCTGGACCGAGAAGAACTGGCTAGGCAAAGGTCACGAGCGCGATGGCATATGAGACAATCTGCTCGGCTGGTACAAGACTACTGTTTGGAAAATTCACGAAGCAGGTCTTGTGATTACCGTCTTAAAGGGCAATCAGAAAAGCAATAAATACTCAAAGACATGCGCCGAAAGGTGCTTATGCGGCGTAAAACTCAGGTTTGCCCATACATTTCCACTTTTCCAAAATGGAAGGCATTATCAATTGCTGCAACGATATTTTTGTGATTAAACACTGCAATTCAATAGGCGACGAACAGCTCGGTGAAGACGATGAAACCGTCAGTTGCGACGGTATTCTGCGGACAGTGCTGCAATGAGCGAAATTGAGCTGCAACCCGTATGCGGCGCCACATCGCCTCCGCATTTATACCAGCGCTTTGGGCTAAAAAAGGAGGCGGTGCTGTTTTGGTTGGAGGAGTCAGAAAGTGCAACGACGACAGCAGGTTTAAAGAGCCGCAAAGCCGTTTTCCTACAATGGTTCCAGATGAGCCGCCTTATCGGCCGCTATGCACGGTTATCCTAAAGCGAAATAGTTTTAGTGGGTGATGATTATGAAAACCTTTGATTGTGTTACAGTAAGTGATTCTCTGATTGACCTTGTCAGTGTCGGCGAGAGTGAGCAGGGTAATCCTATCTATGAGGCAAATCCGGGCGGCGCGCCTGTCAATGTGCTTGCTATGCTCTCGCGCCTCGGGCATAAAACCGCATTCAACGGCAAAGTCGGAGACGACGCTTTCGGTCGGCAGATTGCGTCAGCTTTGGAGGAACTGTCTATTGATACCGCAAGCTTGATCTTTGATAAAGAGCACCACACGACGCTTGCTCTTGTTGCGAAACTGCCTAGCGGTGACCGCGATTTTTCGTTCATATTCGGCGCTGATAAATATTTCTTCAAAGAAGATGTCAATGAGAAATTGCTGGAGAACACAAAAGCGTTGCATTTTTGCACGATTTCAATGGCTCAAAACCCATCACGCGCTACGACCCGCTATGCTGTGGAACTCGCGAAAAACTCAGGAGCATTGATCTCGTTCGACCCTAACTTGCGACCGCCTCTGTGGAATTCTCTTGATGAAGCAAGAGTTGAGATTGAATGGGGTATTTCTCAATGTGATGCCTTGAAAATTTCGGACAATGAAATTGAGTGGCTCACAGGAGAAAAAGACTTTGACAAGGCGGTAGATATTATACGCGAAAAATATAGTGTCCCTCTCATTTGCTTGACAATGGGCAATGCGGGCAGCCGCGCGTATTACGGCGACAAAGTTGTAAGCGCAGAGACATTTTTACAGTACAAGCCTGTTGAAACTACAGGTGCGGGCGACTGCTTCTGCGGCTGTATGCTGCACTGCGTTTTGCAAAACGGGTTAGCCAATTTGAGTGAGCAGCAGTTGTTCGAGATGCTGCGTTTCTCAAACGCCGGCGCGACGCTCGCCACTCAGAAAAAAGGCGCCTTGCGGATAATGCCGACAGGCGATCAGATAAAGGTGTTGCTCGAGAAATAGAGCGACTTTTACCTTGAGCGACAAGGAGTCCACCGTAGGTGGCGGGATGAATTGCCTCAATCTTGCTTTTTTGTTTTTTCTCGCCCTTTGCGCAGTGCTGCCACAGTAAATAGAGGGAATTCTTACGGCATGGCAAGCCTTATACGCAAATCTCGAGACGCACGGGGCCGATCCGCTTATGCTCGCGCCGCCGCGCTCGTCGAACAAGAATCCCCCGCCTAAGTGTACACTTCAGCGCTAGCGGCTGTTCGTCTTGCTTTATCTGTAAAAGCACTCAGCAAACTCTCCTGTTGTAATAGCTGATTTCCTATTGTTTTTTAAGATTTATGATGGCAAGTCAAGAAGAAAGAATCTCAAAAACAGGTTTCTCGGTTGTATTCAGAAATAGCAAAAGCCAGCAATACAATAGATTTCGTGCGCAGAAATAGCGGATTCCGTGTTCGGTCAGGTTCTTGTTGTCTATCACGGACAAAGGATGCCTGTGTCCTGTGGGGCAAACTCTTTTCATTCACACCCATTTTCGCCTGCACACGACCGGAGTTAAGCGACCACAAGTCGGTTGTTTGCTCAATCTCGTAGTATTGGCGCAACCCTTGACGAACTCCGCCAATTATCGAGAAACCAGAATCGGCCTCCAGCGCGTCCGAAGCCCCTGTGCTGATTTTGCCGTCTACGCTTGACAGCATAAACAGCGTTGTAATCGGTCGAGTTTTCATATCCTTGCGCTCCTTTGTGAAATGTAACATGTTTCTCTTACATAGAGATTTTGCCAGCCGTGTAGCCGAACGCCGCCGCTCTTTCTTTGCGTTCAGGAAAGAGTGGTCTATCGGAAATCCGAGAACGGCTTCAATCTCGGCATAAGTCAGTTTCAGCGTAGGACTTCCGTCGCTTTGCAGATGTTTCCATAGTGATTGTATTTGCTCATAATCGCTCCGCCTTCAATTTCATACTGTCCGAAATATGCATAATGCCGCGTAATCGGCATAAGCAATATGCCTGCGATGGTTTTCCCACCCCAACGATCGAGGAGCCAAATGGAATCTTTATGTCCCGTAGCGCCGCCCTACACAATCCTCTTCAATGAAGGTGGTATACCGCTTTTCATCAAATGTTACTTTTTTGGAGCTTGATTATCCATTGAGGGTGCGAAATGCCGAATCGGCATTTCGCACTACCTGTATAATCAAGCTCCAAAAAAGGTAGTTTTATATGAAAAGCAGTATATATAAAAACTCATCAATCAAGTAAAATGGATTGCCCGCACCTAAACCAGGAACGGCGAAGCCAAAGAAATCATTCTATATAATTCAATGGTAATTGGCATACATAATTATCATCGCCATGCTTCAATGGCATCTGCTGATTGTTGAGGCATCCATCGGAATGTGTCAACTGTGATGAAAAATCGATTTTACGGCTGATTGAAGAAAAATGGAGCAATCAACGAGGCATATCTCAGCAAGCAATACGGCGGAAGGCAGAGATGAAATTCATAAAAAACTAAAAATCAATAAGGCAATCATGCTTTCCCCAATGCGAAAAATGAGCGGCGACGGAGCATTGAATGCATGATAACAGCTTTTCCCTTTACGCAGCGCAATACTGCAAGCGTGAGGCGACTTTACCAGAAAACCATAGAAACATACCTAAATCTGATTAAACCGGATAAAAAGGCATTAACCAATATCAATGGCTTGAAAGTGCTGGCAGGCACACGGGCAATATAGAATCAAACAAGTTTCTTGAGCTTTGAAATTTCTGTCAATCTAACAGCTCTTTCATAATGATGGAACGCCGTGTGAAGGGAAACTCTCATGCACGGTATGCGGCAGGGGAAAATTGCGGAGATGACATCAAAGCCTTACCTATTGCCATAGTGGCGGCCTGCCGATATAGGACGGATTTTGTGGACGGTTTATTTTGGGAAAATTAATTTTCTGCACCTATTGACTATACGGTCAATAGGTGCTTCAATTAGAATCGACCATACAGTCAAACGAGCAAAAGAGTGAATAACATGGACTTAAAAAGCATAGACGTCGAAGAATACACACATTTCTTGAAACTCGACGGGGAAAAGCAAGAGCGAATACTGACGGCTGCTTATCCCTTGAATCCAACCCGCCAATTTCTTCATTGAAAGCGTGGCCGCAGGCGGGGCGTTTGAACCTTATCTGCGCGGATCTGCAGTGATGGGGATTCCGTTGGTTTGTCCCGCATGGACAGTCCTCTCGATGCATTCGTGGATCCCGCGGCTTCGCCGCAGCAGCCACTGCCGCCGGACTGGCCGGGCCTTTCAAGCGGAAATGTCTGTAATTATAGTTGAAATTCAGTTCATTGTACTTGAAAAGCATAGACTATTGAAAATATTTCTGCTAGATAGAAAATGCACATTAGGAGTTTATAATAAAAATCCTCCAAAGAATAGTGTATCTATCTAAGCGTCAATCGCCTTTATTACTGGGATAGTAATGCGGTTCATGCGCTCGTGGTGCGAAGAGATGCCTTTTGCGTCAAAAGATTCAATCGGCAGATCCCCCTCCGAAATGCCAGCCTCGTCAAAGGCGCTTTTGTGGCTCTCCAGCACATCAGCGCATCTGAGCGGAAAAGCCGCTCCGCTTTGCATGTGTCCAAGTTCACGAGGGACACCTAGAACCCTCCGCCCAGGCGTACGATTACGCAGCGGCCAGATGACCGCCCTGTTGACGGCACACCCGCCCATGCCTCCTGGCGCTGTAGGCCATAATGAAGCATTCAGCCTCTTTAGTATATGTCCTCAAAAACCTCGTCCAATGATATTTCCAAATCAGCGAAAAGAGACGGCGAAAAGCTTAAAGGTATTTCTTGCTTTTCTTTGTCAGTCATCACATCAAGCTGCTCTTTTGTGAAATGCTCATAAACGCCAGAGGATTTGTACTTCCCGTTTTCTAGAACGAATACAAGGATGAAACGCTCGTTGGGATGTACTATCCAATATTCCCCTACACCGTGCTTTTCGTACAAATCTTTCTTATATCCGTAATCATTGATGGCTGTGCTTGGAGATAATACCTCAACAATCAAATCAGGGGCGCCCACTATTATTTTTCCGTTGTTTTTGCTTCTGTCGCACAAAACCAACAAGTCTGGGATCGTCATATCATCATCAGAAAAGCGGACATCTGTAGGAGCTGCATAAACCTTGCAAGTCTTTCCGCGCAAATAATTCTTGAAGATGCTTACGATATTTGTAGCGATTTCCGTATGATGAATATTTGGGCTGGCGTGCATCCATACTTTTTTTCCGTCCAATATTTCATACAGACAGTCTCTTTTATTAATCACACCTTCCATAAGCTCACTCCTTAACCTCTAATTTTATTAGGGTCTTTCAACTTAACCGGGAAATCCATTGCCTATATAAAACCATGGTGTTGAAATATTCAACTAATATCTAATATTCTTGTGCAAAATGTCTAGTTATAGATTCCATTTCAAATATTGACCATTAGATCTCAGTTGCAGTATAATCAGCGCCGCAAATCAATGCAAGCTGCAATTTACGCCCATGATGCCAGGCAAGCGAAGTTTCGCAAGCATTCACTTGAAAAAGAATCTGTTAAGGAGGCTGCCGGGGATACAAGCGATACGTATTCAAGCCTAACACTGAATTGCAGTCCTCTTAAGTTTTATTTTAAATCATCAAAAATCAAATTGTCAAGCATTGCGTGGTAGACGGGGTGTAGATATACATTTTGGGTATTTACAACAACAATGGAACTTCCAATCCAAAACTTTATTACGTTTACTCAAATTGAAAGCCTCGGGAAGATTTACAGAGTAAAGCAAATGTTGCATATACTGACCTTGTCCAGGAGCTTCTCCGCCAATATTAACAGGTTAATGGAATAATCGACAAAGATATGGATAATTTACTTAATTTAACAAATTCAATTTAGAACAATTAAAACCGATATTTTTAGAAAGTTAGATGCTTATTAGCTATTTAGAATATAGAAGCCTGCGCTACCTCGATTTCAATTTTATTAAAATGAGTTCGAATGTATATTCTGAACAATGAATTATATTTATGAATGCAATTAACAAACAAACGCCAATTATAATAATTATCTATTCAAGGAAAATGATATAATGATATAGATTTTTATACAAATAAATACACACCGTTTTGGAACATTCAAAATGCAGGCTTATAGTTTATCGAATACTTTCGCCTCCGGCGTGGATTTCTTCGCTCGCAGCCGGCTGTTTGGGATCCCATGCGACCGTTTCCCTCGAC
>JAISZB010000353.1 GCA_031269465.1 Clostridiales bacterium
TTTTTCGTGCGGCTGTTTGACCGCAAAATGTGTCACTTTATGGCTATTTGTAATCTTACATACGCAAAACCGCCCTTTGACCCAATTGGCACCCCCTAAAGAGGTTTCGTACTAAATTATCTTTTTTGGAGCTTGATTATTCATGTATTAATGGATTATCAAGCTCCAAAATAGGTGCATTTTTAACAAATCTGTATATTAGCCATGCATGGCGCGCCATGAAAAAAAACCGCTGGAAGCGGCTTTTTAAAGTCGTTTTTCAGCGGCTTATCTATGGGTTTTGATTTTGCGGAGCATTCTAAAACTGAATCTGCATCGGGTATGCATATGCGTTGTAAGAAGCGATGGAAGAAGCGCTTACGCTAGCCGGCAATGACAGAGATGTAGCTGAGAAACTGACGGTTTCTCCCGCTTTGGCGGAAACAATGTCCATGAGCGCTGCAAGCACTTTTCCGTCCTCCCCCCTGCAAATAACAACTGCGTATATCATATCGCTTTCATTTTGCGCTGTATTTTTCAAACGCCCAGTTGCCTCAACGCCTCCGTGATCTCCATCAGAAATATCTATGTCTGATGAGGGGAAAAGAATTTGATCCACATTGGCGTCCTTAGCGTTTATATGAGGAGACAATTTGACTGCAGCGTCTTCTGAAATGCTCTCTGAAGTTGTTGTTCCGCAGTAAATGGCTGTTTCTCCGGGCTTAATTACCTGGGGATAGACGCTTGCGGTTTTAACGACTTCAACCAAGCTTCCTTTTTCATCATGTATGTCGATGTCTCCGCTGGAGAGATACAAAGGCGCGTCTCCGATATTTTTGATCTCAGCGACTGCTTGGATCCATACAGTGCCGACGATGCTCTTCCAGATTGCGGCATCAGCTGATAATACTTCATAATTGATTGATTCATCAGGCTTTGCCAGCTCAAGCACATCTTCCTCTTCGATCGGCGAAGCCGACGGCTCAGGGGCAGGCGCGGATTTTGATGAGCATGAGCAAAGCATGATTGCAAGTAAAAGTAAAATTGCTTTTTTAATAAAGTTCATTTAATAACCTCTTTTTTCGCGAGATAATCGCAGAGTATTTAGGCTTTCAATCGATATCCTGGTGTGTTTTGACGAATCTAAAGTTAAATTGTTGAAACGCGCTCTTATTAGATTATACCACAAGATTTTATATATGTAAGCATTTTGTAAACCGCAAAGGGGGAAGATTATTATTAATGACTCTTAATGTGCATTTTTCGATCTAGCAGAAACTTTTTCAATGTTCTATGCTTTTAAATATAATGTACTGAATTGCAACTATAATGCAGACTTTGCCTCTTGGTTTGATATACACATTTCACAATTAATTTTAAGTCTGACTTCAAAAGTCACGTTTATATTGTTAGATATTTTATGATTTTTCAAAATGCACATTAGGAGTAATGATACGCTAAGCTCTTTTTATGAACGCAAATCTTTTAGAGCATTTACTCAATTGCTTTTTCAGATAAAATCAAGAAATTGATTATCCGCTTAAATATAAAAGATCTCAAAAAGATGAGAAATAGCATCGACTGTGCAAGAAATCCCAGCAATGCTGCTCTGGCCTAGTTTGAATTCATAAAGATAAAACTCTAAATAAGCCATTGCTGCAAACTGTGTAGACAGACATTTGCGGCTATTTGGGGCGCGCCCGTGTGGATGTCGTCGGCTAGGCGCAGGGGTTGTAACGCGTCATCTTTGAGGACGATCTTATGACCATGCGACGGCATAGGCATGCGGAGAGCTATTTATCCGCCTTCGTTTCACTGAGTCCGGCGAGTGCTGGTACTGACTCAATATGAGTGGCAGACTCTGCCCGGGGCTTTGACGAGGAGGAGTCGGAGAGTGACGAAGAAGAACTGGATTTACATCAAACAACAACAGCTTTTGGAGAAATGAGCATGCGACGAAAAGCAAAAGCGAAATTAAACAACGCCTTTTTCGTGGCGTTGAATTGCTTGAGCTGCGAGGTGAAGAAATCCACATTATTAGACGTATCCTGGAGGAAGCCTCGGCCTCAAGAGTTTTAAGCGCTGGAAGCATGTCGCTGCCGGAAAAGGGGAGGTTGAAAGATGAAAATTCCTCCTTTGGCTTGCCAAAGGAGGAATTTTTATAGATGGTGTTGCTCTAGCTGATATTATTACTGGGAGACAGTCGGAAGGTTGTTCAAATTGTTGCTCTCATCGTTATCAGGAAGAGACTTCAAGTATTCAGTACCCATGTTGGTTGAAATGCCTACGTCCCTGATGCAGCCTTGGCGGGCGAGGTTTATGCCCTCTTCCTTGCTTACAATGCGTCCGTCAGACAGCTGGTAGCCTGTCACTTGGCTTGCCTCTTTGACCAATCCGGTGATCGTGCATGCATCTGCATTGGGGGTTGGGATCTCGGACATTGCCTGATAGGGCAAGGATGAAGCTTGACTCTGATTCTGGTTTCCCTGTTTTGAGTTCATTTATTTTACCTCCATTTACTTTGCTGGCCATCACCAGCGCATATTATTCTTGCTTCCTGAACTACTTACTTATTTTCTATTAAAATTTCTGAATTATACACAAATAACATAGATTACCAAATGCTTTGATAAGCAAATTCAAGAAGTAAAAAATCAAGAGATTTGTTTAGAAGCAGGTGAGTGCCACATCTTCCAACCCATTCAGGCGTATGAAACTTGCCATCCGTGATATATGCCCTCCGCCTATGGCGGTGGATATATTTCCGCCGCTATAGGCGAGGGCTTCGCGCCCAACGGACTCGGCGCAAGAACCGACGAGCCAGATATGCGCATCCTCAGTGTTCGGCTGGCTATGCGCATTCAAACGGAGCTGCATTATCCGCTTTCCAGCTGGATAATGCAGCTCCAAAATCAGCGGGAGACAATAAGCGCTTGCCTGCGAGAAGGGAGGCTTCTTGCCGCTTCAGGCTAAAGACGGTCAATAGCCGTCAGTTGGAAGCATATTGCTTTTTCATGTACTGACTGGGAGTTATGCCCTTGAACTTTTTGAAGACCTTTGTAAAATAGCTGGAATCGTTGAATCCGCAACTGCTTCCTATTTCTGATATATTCATGTCGCGGACGGATAGATGCTCGCATGCGATTTCGATTCTATAGCAATTCAGATAGTCAATTGGCGAGCGTTGCATGATCTCACCGAAAAACCTGCAGAAATACTGCTTGTTCATATCCGCGCACGAAGCGAGGTCGTCCAGCTTCAGATCGTCTTGATATCGGGCCTTTATGAGGGATAGCACTTTTTTCAGCCGCGCGAGGCGCCTGCTGCGTATGTTTGAGGCGTTCACCACCTGCTCGAAATGCTGATGGCTGAGAACTATTCCTAAAAACGAATATATAGCGCCAAGAACCATGAATTGGTATCCGCTTTGGCGCGCCTTCATGCTGTCCATCAAAACGCGGGCGATTTGCTGAATTTTGTCGTCAGAAGGCGGGAAGCTTTTCTGCACGAGCTTTTCCTGATGGACGATGGAAGCCTCCTCTTTCTTGCAAATTTGGCTCCCGTCCAGTATGGAGTCGAGATCGAATACCAAACATTCGTAGACGCAGCCGTTTGGGGTTGCGCCGTGAAGCATCCCCTTTGATACGAAATAAATGTCATTCGCCTTTGCGTCATACCTTCTATCGTCTATAGCCAGATGAAGCTCTCCGGATAAAATGCGGATTATCTCATATTCGTTGTGCCAATGCACAGCCATGTTGTACCGGGGGTGCTCGGGCGTTATGAAATAATAGGCGAAGGGAAAGTCAAAGGTTCCATGCGCTCGCTTTTCTTTGCAGTCCAGATAATTAGGCATGCTCTATATCTCCTTGCAAAAAAGTGAATATAATACCATTCTTTAAAATTATATCACAAGACTAAGCTTCAAAAAAGTGATATATTGAAATAGCAGCTAATTGCTTTTTATCACGCCGCAGGCAGGCAAGAAGCCCCTGCGGATCACGCGGCGGCGGAATGAATGGAGGCTTTCATTGTGAGTGCAAGCAGGATGATAGGAGACTATCCCGTCATAGGGATTCGCCCGGTCATAGACGGCAGGCGCGGAGCTCTCAAGGTTCGTGAAGGCTTGGAAGAGCAGACTGTGAACATGGCCAAGGCGGCGGCGGCGCTTTTTGAAAAGAATCTTAAATATTCTAACGGAGAGCCGGTAAAAGTTGTCATATCAGACGCCACAATCGGGCGCGTTGCTGAAGCGGCGGCATGCGCCAGCCAGTTCAAGAAGGCTGGGGTAGAGATTACTCTTACTGTAACTCCGTGTTGGTGCTATGGAGCTGAAACGATGGATATGGATCCCATGACGATAAAAGGCGTGTGGGGATTCAATGGAACTGAGCGCCCAGGCGCCGTTTACCTTGCGTCAGTATTGGCGACGCATGCGCAGAAAGGCCTTCCGGCCTTTGGGATTTACGGATGCGATGTGCAAGATGCGCAGGATGCGTCAATTCCCGCAGATGTGGAGGAGAAGCTCCTGCGCTTTGGACGCGCAGCGGTAGCTGCAGCAACATTGAGGGGAAAGAGCTATCTTCAAATAGGATCAATATGCATGGGAATTGGAGGATCCATCATTGATCCCGCTTTCCTTGAGGAGTATTTGGGAATGCGCGTAGAATCCGTAGATGAGGTCGAGATCATCCGCCGAATGAATCAACATATCTTTGATGAAGCTGAGTATCTAAAAGCGCTTGCCTGGACAAAGGGCAAATGCGTTGAAGGATTTGATAAAAACCCCCCTGAAATACAGAAATCTCCGGAGCAAAAGGAAAATGACTGGGAATTTGTAGTCAAAATGATGTGCATAATAAAAGATCTTATGAATGGCAACTCAAAGCTCCCTGAAGCTTTCAAAGAGGAAATGGCTGGACACAATGCCATTGCGGCTGGATTCCAGGGTCAAAGGCAGTGGACGGACTTCTATCCCAACTGCGACTTCCCCGAAGCGCTGCTTAATACCTCATTTGATTGGAATGGCGCAAGAGAGCCATATATTCTGGCAACTGAAAACGATGCCTTAAACGGCGTCGGCATGCTCTTCGGCAAGCTTTTGACCAACAGAGCCCAGCTATTTGCCGACGTACGCACGTACTGGAGCGCGGACGCCGTCAAAAAAGCGGCTGGATATGATTTGGAAGGATACGCAAAGCGTGCGGGAGGCTTTATACATCTTATCAATTCCGGTGCCGCTTGCCTAGATGCCTGCGGGATGGCTAAAGGGCCTGATGGAGAAGGCGTGATCAAGCCGTGGTTTGAGGTGACCGAGGAGGATCAGGAAGAGATCCTGTCGGCCGTCACCTGGAATGCCGCAGACAACGGATATTTTCGCGGCGGCGGCTATTCATCGCGCTTCTTGACCGAGGTTCAAATGCCTGTGACAATGATGCGCTTGAATCTTGTAAAGGGATTGGGACCTGCCGTTCAAATTGCCGAAGGCTGGACTGTCAAGCTTCCGTCGGAAGTTTCGGACAAGCTCTGGAAGCGGACGGACTACACATGGCCATGCACTTGGTTTGCGCCGCGCACTGCCGCATCGGGGCCTTTTAAAAGCGCTTATGACGTGATGAACAATTGGGGGGCGAATCACGGAGCAATCAGCTACGGGCATATAGGAGCGGATCTGATATCTCTATGCTCCATTCTTCGCATCCCCGTTTGCATGCACAATGTGCCTGAGGAGGATATATTCCGTCCGTCCTCCTGGAACGCCTTCGGAATGGACAAAGAAGGCCAAGACTACCGCGCGTGCGCTGCTTACGGCCCTTTATACAAATGAGGCTGTTATATATGCTGACGCGCGTCACGATACTTAGAGCTTATCATACTGTTGAGCATCACCTCAACTGCGTTTTCTCACGCTTGGGATGAAAATCAAAACGCGTCCTCGCTTTAGGGGACGCATTTTTGATGCCTTGATTTCTCGGTGCGAATGATTCCCGCAGGTACATTTCTTCTTTTTAGAAGACTAAAACCCCAACAGCCTCATGCTTTCCTGAAACGGCATGCACAGCATGCTTATTCAATCACGCGCCAATGCTAAAGCTAGGATCGCGCTATCACTGCTCAGCTAATCCAAAAGCGCCACTCTCTCTTGCTGGTAGCCTCTATTTTGATTTATAATGGTATTGTGGCAATGACTCAATTAGTAACAGCTCTGCAGCATCTTTTTAAGATGCGGGATTTTCTAGCAACGCAAAGTTTTAGTTAATTGACAGGGGGATGGCCTATGCCAATCAAGCGTCTCCATTCAGGGGGAATCATAGCAAACTACAAATGCCCAGCCTCTTGCGGGCACTGCATGTACGGCTGCTCACCGGAAGCAACTCCGGGCTATATTTCAGAAGAGATGGCTGAAAGGCTATGCAAGGCTTTGCGCAGGCTTGGACAGCCTTCCCTGCATATCGGCGGCGGCGAGCCTTTCCTGGATGCGGACGGGCTGGCGATGCTTGTTAAAGTAATGAAGAACAATGGTTTTCAGCTTGATTACATTGAAACTAACGCCGCGTGGATTACAAACAGCAAAGAACAGAACCAAAGGGTTTTGGAGAAAGTCATGCGGGCTGGTAGAAACATCTGCGTCATGGTGTCAGCAGATCCATTCCATATAGCCTACATCCCCTTTTGGAAAACGGAAACGCTTATCAGACTTCTGGATGAAACGGGCACTTCCTCATTCATCTGGCAGGAGCGCTACTTGTCTTTGCTTGCTAAGCTTGATGCGAGAAGGACTTACAGCGGGGATGAGCTGCGCCAAGAACTTGGCTATGATGCTTACCTTCAGTGCGCCAAGGAATACGGCATGGGCTTTAACGGAAGGGCGCTGAATCTTCTGCGTGAATACGGCAAAAAACAACCTGCGGAAAGTTTCCTGGAAGAGCGGCCATGCTCATCATTGCTCAACACTGGCCATTTTCATGTTGATTTTCTTGGGCGATACGTGCCTTCCGGCTGCACGGGGATGGGCATTTTGGTGGAAGATCTGGAGCGGGAACTGGATCCTGGGCTATACCCAACGCTCTCAAGATTATTCTCCAAAGGGCTTCGCAGCCTTTGGCAATACGCCTCTCTTAAGGGCTTCATGCCAGATCCATGCGGATATGCCTCTAAATGCGACCTGTGCTACAGCATTAGAAAGCATCTTGCAATGACCTATGGCAATGATCACCCTGATTTGTCTCCAGTGGAGTTTTACTTGCAGGATTTCTAAAGGCAATTGCAACTGGTTGCAATTGCTGCGGAAAGAATTATCTCGCAGCAATTGCCCGTAAGATTTTGCGTGACTGCCTTTTCTGCTTTTATGCTATACTCAATATAGCTTTTATTTCTAGCGCAAAAGAGCATATGTTGGACCAACGGCGAAATTGTGCGTTGAGATCGCATGCCGCTTATATCCGAAGACGAGTGCATCTATTGCAATTATATGGATATGAGGTATACTGCGTTTCATTGGCAATTAAAGGTATAACTCATACAGTCTATACGAGGCCTTTGCCCTTTGAACCTTCGGCAGGGCGAAATCATCTTGTCGTTTACGGGAAAGGACACGATAAATATGCAATGCAAGAGCTATTCTACGAGCTTGAAGGAATTGAACGCAACTATCTCGACGGTTGCGAACCCTTTATAAGTGAACCGGCCGACAAGCAAATGAAGCTGTAAAAATTTTCAGAGTTGCCGCTCCTGAAGAATAGTAAAAAGGCTTAGCCAATTTTATAGGCCTGCAACATCATGATGTGCTAAACATGTATAATTAAGTAAAACACCTTATAAATGGCTTTAAAAAGCCATTTATAAGGCGGTGGGTTTTCATGGAGAAATCCCCCAATGCAGAATGTTGCTATTTTCCATCTGACATGATATAATTGCCGGCGGTGGGGATGCCGGTGAAACGAGCGGAATCGCGCAAGAAAACGCCATGGGATGGAGTGGATGACTTGACGGCGGCGCAAGAATTTTCGCGGCTGCATTGCGCCGCATGCCGCGCTGATCGCCGCCGCGCGGCTGGGGATGGCTTTGAAGCCGGCCTGATCAATTCGCGCATTCCAGCAAAACGTCCGTGCTGCGCATCGGGCGGATTCAAGAAGGGCGGACGCGCCCGAAGCTGCATGCGCGGGGCTTGCGGAAAGACGCTTTCGCCTGCGGCGGGGACTGTCTTCGATGATCGCGAAATTTCAGCTGGCGAGTGGATGGAATGCTGTTTGAACTTGCTTCGGCATGCAGCGCCGCAGCGGATTCATGAAGCGGTGAAAACGCTTTTGCGGCTTCCCGCCGCCGGCTTCAAAGGCTTTTCCCAGCCCTTGAAGCCGTTCAGGATGACGCAGCTCTGAGATCGCGCGCGGCTGGGCGAGACGTTTCATACGGTTCGCCCTGAAGATGCCGCGCGAAGCGCAGACGGCGCAAAGCTGCGCGGATTGCCTCAAAATCAGATCCGCACCGGCGCCGCTGCCGACAAAGAGAACGCGCTTTTTCCAGTCGAAGGCACCGGAAAGCCATCGCGAAAAAAGGCGTATGAAGCCTTCGGAAATCACATCGAACGCGGAGCGGCGCTCATCTGCGGCAAGGGCCCTTCACCCGCGAAACCAGCGCAGGCGCTCGATTTAAAAAGCATCGAATGCGCCTCAAAAGACTTGAAGG
Source organism: Clostridiales bacterium (assembly GCA_031269465.1). Classification (GTDB taxonomy): domain Bacteria; phylum Bacillota; class Clostridia; order Lachnospirales; family WQUN01; genus JAISWZ01. Next base: position 8,665 of record JAISZB010000353.1, read on the forward strand.
GGCCGCCGGGCGAAGACAATCCGATGAACCCGGCTAGCCGCGCCCGCCATCAAGGCTGCCTGAACTTGTTCGCTTCCGCCTCAAATCCACCCGCCGGCTTGCTCGAAAAAGCCGAGCTGATGATAAAAACGGCTTTTGCATATCCCAAACACTGAGCTGCAGAGACTTCTTTCCCAGTATCAAAGGATTTTAAGCGTGAGTTAGCAACATCCTGCATTGGTGGATTTTTCATGGAAACACATTTTTGGGAATTGTAGTCTTTCGGGATCTTTGAAGTCACTGTATCGTCTCGCCCTTCGTGAATAAGCGCGTAGCCCTCGACCGCAACATAACGCCGTTTTTATGTCGGATCTCGCATAAAGGCTTTAATGCTGTGAGTTTCATTATTTAAGCAAGTATGAAGTCGAGCCGGTAGGCAAGCATTTCGGCCAAACTCACGTAAATAGCTTTTGCATTGATTTTATTTGCCGAGTCTGCGCATTTTGAGATTTGTGAATTCACTTGCCTCTGGGAGGGCGGCATTGTGTATGGAGAAGATGCGCCTCTGCAAGAGCCAAGGCTGAGTCTTTCGCTTTTCGCGGGAGCAACCTCGGCTGCGGTGATTGATCCCTAAATGGCTTTCTAGTGCTGACAGTCTTAAATGCGCTACAGATCTATTTGGCTATAATTAAGCATTTTACAGGCTAAAAGCATATAACGTAATTAAGAGCTACAGCACTAGTTTTCACGTCCTTGCATTTTCAAAAGGTTTAACCTATATCAGCGAATTGATGTCCATTGCCTATTTGACGTCTAGGTAAACATACGCAACCGCCGGAGCCGATAATTGTGAATTTCATTTCGTTACTTCGGATGCCTCCCGCTTTATTCTCGCCCCCGCCTCGCGGAAAGATTGCTGGGTCGCCTCCAAATCCGCGCCTTCGCCGGCGAATATTCTCCAGATCTTCGCTGAAATGGATGTTCGCACGAGAGACAGGATTATGCGCGCCGGTCGATCGAACGGCAGCTTCCCCCTGTTTCTGGCAGAATCGGCGGTCTTCATCCTGACATGCTCCAAAACCTCTTATTCCGGCAAAATCCCTATTATAAAATCAAGAGTTTGAGCCATTTGCATCTTTATACATATCAATGTTCAGATTGCCGGCGACAATGATTCATCTGAGCTGAACCCAACATGAATGCTCGTTAACTTCGGTTACATAGACCGCCTGTTACTCTGCAGCTTCTTCCCAAGCAGCCAACACCAAAGCAGTAGACATCGTATCCGTCAAATTCAGCGTTGTGCGGATATTTAAGGTCATAAATCTGCTTCAGCGCCCTTTCCGCAGCGTCATCGAGAGTCACATCCCCCTCTTTGTCATCAAACCTTTTGAATTCGAAAATTATAGCCAGCTTATATATGTTATTAAAAAGAACCTGTATGTCAAAGAACCCGTAGCCAGCCTCCCTGTTGCTGCTCATTCCCAGGTGGGACAAGAGTCCTGCGAAAAAGGAATGGTACACGTACTCCAAGTTGCTGGCGGTGTCACGCCAGCTCAGCAGCAAAAGGAAACTGGCGAACTGATCTTCGATCTTTTTGGCTTCAAAGCTCAAAATTGCGTCATTGAGGCCTTCAATGCGCTCGTATCCAGCCAATTCCATGGTCATGTCCATGTAAAGATCTTCAAACAGCACTCTGATCTCCCTGTTCGGTATCTTATAGAAGTCAGGCTTGCCTTGATCGGCGGTTATATATCCAGTGTGGAAGAGCACGCTCCAGATCGCATTGGGCAATTTCATCCTTTTGAAGGATATGTTGTCGTCAATTCTGGATATGCCAATAGAATTTCCCGCAAGCAAGCTTATCATTTCCATCCGTGAATGCTGCCTTCTGAAAGATCTTTCAACAATCTCGTTGCTGCTGGTGTTTGCCCAATAGTTGGCTGGAGCAGCGGATGGATCATTGGTCAACGCATTTGCGTAGTTCATGACATCAGAAATATTATACATTAAGGCACCAGAAAAGTTGTACCCGTTGTACCATTGAGTGACTTCCTCCAGCTTTTCAGGAAAATTGATGTGTTGCAGAAGCTTCTTGACTTCTGGCTCAGTGAGTCCGAAGCTTGTGGAAAACTCTTTGTTTTTCGCAGTAAAGACCCCGAGGTTGTTCGCCCCTGTGAAAATGCTCTCATTAGCTATGCGGAGGCAGCCAGTGACAACGCAAAGTTCGATGTCTTCGTTGCCTTTGAACACGCCTCCGAAAAAGGAGCTCAAATCCATGAGCAACTCCTTTCTGAAGCCTTCTTGCGCATCGTGGTTGACAGGAGCGTCATATTCATCTATCAAAATCACAACAGTCTCGCCAAAGTGTGAGCGAAGCGCTGACGCCAATATTTTCAAGCTGTGAATAAGCTCTTCCTTGGGAGCTTCTTTCTTAGCCAGCCTTCTCAGCTTGTCTGCAGTGAACTCAGAAATATCAAGGCTTTTTAGCAGAAATGACTTTTTTGCGCACTCTTCTGAAATGATTTCTGATAACATGCGCAGTGCATAATCGTGGGAGGAAGCATTAGCCATTGATGATAGTGATATGTTAATGACCGGATGCTTTCTGTACCAAAGATCCATAACGTCTTTTTCCTTTTCTATCGCTAACTCGGAAAACAATGATGAATCTTCTTCCCCATCAATGTCAAAGAAAGCGTTTAGCATCGAAATATTTGTGCTTTTTCCAAATCTTCGTGGCCTTGTTATTAATATCACCTTATGTCCTACTGAGACAACTTCTTTAATAAAAAGGGATTTATCAATGTAATAGCAATTGTGGCGCCTTATTTCCTTAAAAACATCAGATCCAATAAAAAAAGTATTTGCCATGTATCCACTCCCTAATTGATTATGCAGGCATATCTTATATGAACAATACTTTTTCGAGAAGGTTAAGAAGCAGTATGCATTCAAAGGCATGTAATGCTTAAGCTATCAAGACATTTCAACCCTCCTTGTTAACTCAGTATACTCTATAATGAAACAAATGTACACTGCAAATCAGCTCTGAATAGATATAATGTTGGATTATGAATAAATTGTCTATATTAGATGTATTTATAATTATGCATTTTCCTTTATTGTTATTTTACATTTGGGAACAAAAAAATGAACTGCAGGGGATTGGCATATGAGATGATTTGGAAAGCTGTATGAACTCCTAAACTAACTAAAAGTCAAAATCTCCGTTTTATTCAAAAAAGGACAATCGGCTTGGCTCTAGCCTTCCATATGGCGATCCAAAGGGCGTGTTTGAGATGAAAATTAAAAATACTATTAATGAGCGCATAAGCATAGCAAAGGAATTTAATATATCTAAATGATATATAGTGATGCATTCTAATATAGAATTCGCTGGTTTTCATGATGGAGGGAATTTCCAGGAAGCGCCTACGCAGCCTAGCTTGGCGCCTCAGCCCTTAGATCTAAGTCCGCTAAGCTGTATTTGCAGTCAAGAAAGTTTTAGGCTGTGAATTATATGCGCTTGATTAATTCCGCAAATTATTGTGGAGAGAGTGTTGAACAGCTCTTTTTGAGACAATTCAAATCTTTCGCCAAATTGGAGACGTTCAGGAGTAGCTGCCAAATGGCGTGAATAATTTGGATGAGAAGGGGCGCCATTTGAGAGCCGCATCGGTCAGAGGCAGCGAACGTGATACAAGGCGAATGTTTGCGCCATTCTTTGAATAATAAGGTATTTCTGGGGTCGATGAGAAATTTCTGTTTCCGTTGAAGAAGAAGCAAACGAATTCGACATTTTCGATGAAGACGACGTTTATAGCGAGGCTCGCGACTGCGGCGAAACCGGGGCAGGGAAAGAACCCGCTGGATTGGACGCTGGGGCTGGCAGGGCGGATGCCTGCGCTGGCGGTTCCCGGAGGGAGGGTAAGGATTCCCTGTATCCCCTGCTGCAAATAAGAAAAAAGGGCGGCGATCCGAAATCCGCCGCCGCTCCACCAAAGGTGCCGGGAATATAGGGAAAGAGCTTGCGGTAGAGGAGTTCAAAGCTTCCTGCAGATCGATCTGCACCATCTAGAGAGGCTTTGGGCTGCAGCCTCCAGACCAAAGATATCGTCCGGGACTCGGAGTGCAAGGGCAGGGATGCCCGATTCCCCTGCATCAGCAATCTCATCCTGGAATATGCAGGCAAAAGCTGGCCTATCATATCCATTTGCACGGAGAAGAAGGAGAACATCGACAACTGCAAGATGAACGAGCGTGAATTCAGGAAGGATACTCCCCCTTTTGGCCAGGAACCATTGCTTTCCTGAAAACGGCAAGTCAAGCCCGCATGGAGTCTACGGCATCCCCAAGAACGTCGGATCCGTGAACTTGGGGAGCAGCTCCGACACGGCGGAGTTCGCCGTGGAGAGCATCAGGCGGCGGCATGGCGCGATGGCCAGGCAATGCCGCCCTGCAATCCCCAAGATGCCGGCGGACGTTTATGTTCCTTGGAACTGCGCGGCGGCAAACCAGGCCGGACATCTTGAAAGAAGCCTCAACGCGGATTGTCGGAAAGCGCGGGAGCGGCGAAATCATGGAGCGTTACGATTCCATTCTCTCGGATGTGCTTGCAAGCGAGCAAATGCAAGGTTTTTGGAGAAAGTACAAACCGATTATGACTATGCGGCAAACATCGCCTTTGAAATGGCAGTCGTCGAGGCAAAGGAATTATTGAGCATGACAGCCTGAGGAAGTATAAGAAAGTGATTTAAGTGATTGGCACACAGCCAGTCGTTTTTTATCTCCAAAATAGGAACTTTCAATGCAAATCAGTATAACTGCCGGACGAGGTATTCTCCGGCCTCCGCGCGCTTGCCGCTGTATTCTCCTGACACTCATTGTCCAGCGGCAAGACTTAAACGCTCTTTAGAGCATATTCAAAGATATCAAGCCCTTTGTTCAGATCTTCGCGAGTGACGTTGAGAGGGGTCGCAAATCTCATGCCGTTGCCATAGACGCCGCAGTTGAGAGTTAGGAGCTTATTTTCAAAGCAGATCTTTTTAACCTTGGCCCAAATTTCAGGAGCAGGGGAACCGTCTTCATTGGAGAATTCCGCCGCCAGCATCAGTCCAAGACCGCGCACATCCGAAATGAAAGGATATTTCTCCTTAAGCTCATTCAAGCGCTTGAGAAGATACGCTCCTTGCAGCCTGCAGTTATTGAGCAGATCGCTCTTCTCGAACTCGTCTAGTACGGCATTTGCGGCGGCGGCGGCTACAGGGCTGCCTCCGAATGTGGTTCCGTGCATTCCGGGATGCCATTCGGACATGATTTCAGGAGAGGCTATTACAGCGCTCATAGGCAAGCCGCCGGCAATGGCCTTTCCGAGAGTGAGAATGTCCGGCGCGACATCAAAATGCTCGCATGCGAACATCTTTCCTGTTCTGCCGTATCCCGTCTGTATCTCGTCAAGTATCAGAAGGATCCCATGTTGGGTGCAAATGTCCCGGATCGCCTGCACGAACTTCTTATCAGGCACCACATATCCGCCTTCCCCCTGTACGACTTCCATAATGATTGCAGCTACCGTATCAGGCGAGGCAATGTAGGAGAAAAGGCGCTGCAGCTCGGCCAAGCAGTATTCGGCTCTTTGATCCGCGCCATAGCCCTCAGGGCATTGATCTTTGGATGGAAAGGCTGTGAAATAAACGCCCCCCATCAATGGCTCATAATACTTCCTGTACTTGGAGTTGGATCCGGTTACTGATGAGGCGCCGATGGTTCTTCCGTGGAACGAACCTTTAAACGCGATGATTGAAGATCTCCTGGTGTATGCTTTGGCAAGCTTCATCGCGCCGTCGTTTGCCTCGGCGCCTCCATTCGAGAAGAACACCTGGTTTAAATCGCCCGGGGTGATCTTGGCCAAGCGCTCGGCTAGCTCCAAAGTAGACTCATAATTTACCAGATTGAAAGAAGCGTGGATGATATTGCCCGCCTGTTCGCAAATTGCCTTTACAATTGCGGGATGGCTGTGCCCAAGAGCGTTTACTGCGATTCCCTGCACAAAATCCAAATATGAGTCTCCATTGACATCCGTTACATAGCAGCCCTTGCCGCTGCGAATCACTAAATCGGTCGTCTTTGCCAGCGCGGGGCTGAGATATTGCTTGTAATCTTGGAATTTCATCCTCGTTCCTCCTAATATTCACCGACAGCATATAGGAAAATTTGAAAAATGAGGGGCATTTTATCTCCCATCGGCTTGATATCTCTTAAATGATTGTCCAGTCCTAATATATACAGCTTTTCATATAAACCCCTATGACGCTGCGCTTCACCGCCAAGGGTGAAAATATTAAGTTGATTATGTGTTTGATGCATGGACAAAGGTCCATAAAATGTATTTTCGTACTAAACTGCCTTTTTTTGAGCTTGATTATACAGCGAGTGCAAAATGCCGATATCAGTCGCACCACTCAATGGACAGTCAAGCTCCAAAAAAGGAACATTTGATGAAAAGCGGTGTAGGCAGGCTTGACTGCGTGTCACTGCCTCTCCAAAGTTTCAAGAACTCAAAGCCCGCTGGCGCCGATTGCGCCAGCGGGCTTCAAGCGGTTTTTTCAGTTGCCCGTCTCCTTAGCCCATTCAGATAGATAGTATGCGACCATGTCTGGATCGGCTTTTAAAACCTTGCCAGTACTGAGAACAGATGTAATTGGCGAGTAGGTAGGAACTCGGCGCCCTTGGAAGGCAAGCGCGACAAGCTCTTGATCGATGGCATGCTGCACTGCTTTTCGAAGATTGATATTCGAAAATACGCCATTGTAGTTGTAGGCTAGATAATGGTAGATATTGCTGGGTGTATCCTTGGTCATAAAAGTGGGATCAGAATTAAGAATGTCGAACTTGGACGCGGAAATGGTATAGAGAACATGTATTTCCCCTGCGCGAAGAGCGGAAAAAGCGGTCTCGGCATCCTTTATGAATTTATAATCGATTGTCTTTATCTTTGGAGCGTAGGTTTCATCAGTCGGCATAAAGCCGGGATTAAGCTCAAATATGCACTGATAGTCATTTTTCTTAATGGGGATGTACGGCCCGCTGCACACAAGGTTGTTGTCGTACCCTTCGCCTTCGATATACCAGGACTGCTCTCCGTACAGGGCATCTGTCTGCACATTGTAGCTATCCGGGTCGCTTATGTATTTCGCGTTGACCTTCTCCACCTGGTCTTTGGAAAGAACTCCGGAGGAAGTATGCGCAAGCACATTCAAGATCTGGGGGAACGGGTACTTCGTAGAGGTATGGACTATCTGATAGACGCCTCCACTGTTGTTCGCGGCGCTCTTGTCATCTGTCAGGGAAGCTATCGCGGACGGGGCGGCTTCTTGCAAAACATCGTATACGCTCTTGCCGCCGGTCTTTGACGGAATGCTCTTCAGGCTATCCAAATCAGTGAAAACCTCATTTTTGTCAATGGAGTCATACTGGCTGTAGTTTGGGTGATTTGGCACGCTGTTTTTATCCTTGGCGCGATCAAGGGAATAAACGGCGTCTTCCGCTCCGACGCGCTCTCCCGTGTTAACCGCATGCCCATTTTCTACCTTGGAAAAGAATACGTCGTCGCGAAGCAGGAAGTAGAAGTCGCTTCCTGAATCGCCTATGGCATAGTCATATGCCAGGGAAGCGTCTGTGGTAATCTCGTCGGAGTCTGTGAGGTTTACAAGCCTGATGTAGCAGTTGGTATTAAACTGGAATGTGGAATTATCAGCGCGAATGGGATCCATTGGAGACAGATCGGCTGCGACCTGGCTCATTAGGAACGGCAGCGTTTCATGCTGAGAAGGATCGTTGTAGCGCAAGACTTCCCACTGGAACGCGCGTGACTTTGGATTGCGGACAGACTCCGGATCCAGGATGCTCGCATTCAAGGTTATGTCTTTCATCTGAATGTCAACTGGAGCGGCGTATGCCATTTCCCCAATCATATAGTCTTCTATTTCGGAGTAAGTGGAGATATATTCTTCCGGAGTCTGGCTCGCTCCAAGCTCTATAAGCTCATCCAGCTTGGGATCATTTATGTGGTAGGAATTCCTGGAGCCGTCTGAATGCCAGACAGAGCGGACAGAGTAATCAGGAGAGCCGATGGTGGTCGTCCAGTACGTGAAAGCCAGATCGAAATTGCCTGCATCGACCTTTGTATAAAAGCTGGCATTGTCCGGCTGAATGTCAACTGCAACCTTAAAACCCGCTTTTTCAAGCAAATCTTGCAGTACTACAGACATTTCTTGGTTCCCATTAAAGAGAACCGTTATTTCCGGCATTTCTTTGGGAACTGCAAGTTCATCTGAAGAACCGATTGCGCTGTTGGATTCAGCTTCATCCGTACTTGAGGCTGGCGTTATTGCTGGAACCGCGCTTGCATTTGATGTTGATGAGTTCTCAACATCTGCTTTTTTGTAGCAGCCTGTAAATAGGATTGCAACGGAAAACAGGCAAATTGCAATGCTTCTTAAATTTTTCATATTGCTCCTCCTTTTATGTCCGCCATGCGGCGCCGATTATATTGATTTGCATGCGAAACTGCCTCTTTGAAGTTTGACGGTAGCTTTCAAGGTGCGAGTCCAGCTTTGGGCAACATTATAGTAAAGAACTCCTAATGTGCATTTTTCGATCTAGCAGAAATATTTTCAAAAAACTATGCTTTTTAAGTATATTCAAATGAATTGTAACAATAATTCAGACTTTGTCACCTAGATTGTTATACACTTTTCACAATTAGTTTTAAGTCTGATTTCAAAAGTCACGTTTATATTGTTAGATATGATTTTTCAAAATGCACATTAGGGGTAAAGAAGCTCTGATGCTATGCAGGGGCGTTGTAGGCGAATGGCGCGCCAATCGTTTCATCTGAGCGCACGCATGCGAGTTGATGGCTTGGGCTATGCTCAAGCAAAGGAATGTTTTTCTCTGCGCAAATTTCCCTCGCGTAAGGACAGCGAGGCGCAAAGCGGCATCCAGGCTTGGGATTTATCGGCGAGGTAATCTCCCCTTCAAGAATCAAGCGCTCCCTGCCGTTCGCTTCGGTGGAGGGGATTGCTGATAAAAGCGCGCGCGTGTAGGGGTGAAGGGGGTTTTTAAAGATCTCGCTTTTAGGCGCGAACTCAACCATCCTTCCCAGGTACATCACCCCGACATAATCGGATATATGCTTGACAACGCTCAGATCGTGCGAAATGAAGATATATGTCAGATTCATGCGTTTTCGAAGCTCCACCATCAAATTCAGAATTTGCGCCTGAACTGATACATCCAGCGATGAAACCGGCTCGTCGCACACTACAAATTTGGGATTGACGGCAAGCGTTCGCGCTATGGCCACACGCTGCCGCCGTCCTCCGTCGAACTCATGAGGGTAAGCGTTATACGTGCGTGCTGAAAGCCCTACAAGCTCCATCAGCTCCGCTATCCGCTTTCTGCGATCCGCCTCTCTCATTTGCGGGAAGAATACCCTCAAAGGCTCTTCTATGCTTTGAGAAATAGTCATTCTAGGATTCAGGCTGGCATAGGGATCTTGGAAAACAATCTGCATATGGCGCCGCATCTGCCGCATCTCCTCGGGGGAAAAGGAAGTGATGTCCATGCCGTCGAACAGCACCCGGCCAGAGGTAGGTTCATGCAGCCTCAAAATAACCCTTCCCAGAGTGGATTTTCCGCATCCGCTTTCGCCTACTATGCCAAGAGTTTCGCCTTTATTGATTTTAAATGATACATTGTCCAGCGCTCTAAGCTCTCCAGCGGCCACTTTGAAAAATTTATTCAGATTCCTGACTTCAAGCAGCGTTTCCACATCATTCCCCCTTTAAAGCTCGAAATGGCATTTATATATATGCCCTTCTCCCCGCATTGGCGGCTCTTCCCGCTCGCACACAGGCTTTCGGTGCCTGCAGCGCGGATGAAAGGCGCATCCGCAAGGCAAATCAGCAGGATTGGGCGGAAGCCCGTCAATAGGCGTCAGCTTTTCGCTTTTGCTTTCGAGTCTTGGAATGGACTCAAAAAGTCCGCGCGTGTAGGGATGCCGGGTACTTCGAAACACTTCCGGCACCGTGCCGAATTCAACGATCTCGCCGGCGTACATAATCGCGACTTTAGTGCAGATTTCAGCGACGACTCCTAAATCGTGGCTGATCAAGAGCATGCTGGTACCGAGATCCTTTTGAAGCTTTCGGATGATTTCAAGCACCTGAGCCTGTATAGTCACATCAAGGGCTGTAGTCGGCTCATCGGCGATAAGGAGTTCTGGCTGGCACAAAAGCGCCATGGTAATGACCACACGCTGCTTCATGCCGCCGGAGAACTGATGAGGATAGTCGTTGAAGCGATCTCCCTTTACTCCTACAATCTCAAGAATTTTAATGACTTTATCCTTGGCTTGCGCCCTGCCCAGCTTCTGGTGAGTCTGCACAACCTCCATAAGCTGCTGTCCGATAGTCATAACTGGATTAAGCGCTGTCATGGGATCTTGAAAAATCATTGAGATTCCGTTTCCTCGAATCTCCCTGTGCCGCTTCTCTGACGCGTAAATCAGGTTCTCGCCTTTATAGAGGATTTCCCCGTCCGCAATCACTCCAGGCGGGTCAGGCACCAGCTGCATGACCGCAAGGCAAGCGGTTGTTTTGCCTGCGCCTGTTTCACCGACCAAGCCAACGCTCTCGCCTTCGCTTACCTCAAGGTTTAGCCCGTTTACGGCCCGAATTGTTTCTTCCTCGGTGAGGTAGTAGACATGCAGATTCTTTATTTCAAGTATTTTATCTCCAGTCATGCCGCACCTCCTATTTCATCTTGGGATCCAAGGCGTCGCGCAGCCCGTCGCCCAGGAAGTTGAATGCCAGGACGAGGATGATGATGAAAATTCCAGGATAGACCGCGAGATACGGATTGGTTTCCAAATATTTGCTTCCCACCTTGAGGATATTGCCCCATTCAGGGATCTTAGGCTCCACGCCGAGGCCGAGATAGCTTAGGCTCGAGGTGGAGAGAACCGCGATGCCGATGCTCACTGATGCGCGTACAATCATCGGAGCCAAAGAGTTTGGTATTATGTGCTTGAACAAAATTTCGTACTTGCGTCGGCCGCAGGCTCGCGCAGCCTCCACAAACTCGTTGTTTGAGACTACCATGACCTGCGCGCGCATTGTTCGCGCGTAAACTGGTATATTGCTTAAGCTCAGAGCTATAATCAAGTTGAAAGTGCTTGCGCCGAATGCCGCTACAATGGCAATTGTCAATAGCGTACTCGGCACGGCATGGAAAATGTCCAAGATGCGCATGATGCCATTATCCAGTTTGGAGCCGTAATTTCCCGCTACGGATCCCAGGAAGCCCCCCGCGATAAGAGGGATGGCAGTTGCGATAATGCCTATGAAGAGCGAGATCCGCGCTCCGAATACAATCCGCGTAAAGACGCATCTGCCGACATCGTCAGTTCCAAAGGGGAAGGCGAGGCTGGGCGGCTTTAGCATATTTGAATAGTCGTTGGTTGTGGCAATGGCGTAGTCAAAGGTAAAAATGCTGCAAACGGAAAGCGTGACAAGGAAAATTATTACAAGCATTCCCAGAACCGCCATATAGTTCCTGAATATTCTCCTCAGAGTCTCTATCCATTCGATTGTCCGATTGCTGTCTGAGCTCCGTATCTTTGAGATTATGGCCAATCCCAAAATTAGAGCGAAGATATTGCCTGTAGCCGCAGTTAGAATCGACGCAAAAGCTATCGGATAGAGCCTTTTATAGCCTCCGGTCTTTTGCGCGCGGTGCAAAGCCGCCATCGCGGCCAGGTAGAACGCCAGCGTGAAAGCAAGCGCCGAAATGGCAGGCGCAAAATAATCGGGGAGGGAATCCTTGAAGAAATTCAGCGACGCCGTCATTATAACCATCAGGTTGTTAAGGAAAGCGCAGGTCAAAAGCTGATATTCCAGCGACTTTGATTTCTTCACGGTCGTAAACCCTGCTATGGCCGCGAATATATTCCCCGCCAATGCGAAAGGAGCTAGCAAAAGGCTTATCCTTCGCACAAATACTGGAATGGCGCCGCTGCGCGCTATCCCCCTGGCAGAGCATATCGACAGGCTCAGGCTGAGGCCCGCCGGAATCAGATAAAGCGCCGCTACATAGAAAGCCGGGCTGTCCACAATGAAGCCTTTAAGCTCCCAGTCGAAGCTGTTGAAAAGCAGGAGCAGGGCAAGTGAAAAACTTGCGGCCCAGCTGATATTCAAGGCGTTGAGCTCAGGAAATCTTTGAAGCTTGCGTGCCTGCGCCTTTTTTAGAAACTGGTTTTTGCCGTTCATGCCGCTCCTCCTAATAGCCTTTTATCCTTGCCTTGATGCGAGGATCAAGGAAGGCGTAAAGAATATCGACAAACAGATTCATCAAGCTGATGACTATCGCGATGTATACGACGCCGGAGACTACAACTGGCGCGTCAGGGATAAACTGCTTTTCGACAAGCCAGCTTCCGATCCCTGGTATGTTGAAGACCATTTCTGTAACAGCAGTGCCGCCCAGCATGATTCCGAACTGCATGCCGACAAGGGTGACAATGGGAATCAACGCATTGCCCAGAGCGTGGCGAAGTATGACACGAGTGCGGCTTAGCCCCTTTGCTTTGGCAGTTACTATATAATCCTGATTGATGACCTCCAGCATGCTGGAGCGAGTGGTGCGCGCAACGCTTGCGGCAAGGCTGGTGCCTAGGACGATTGCGGGCATGATGTATGCTTTCCATGAGCCGGGCTCGAAGGTGGCTCTAAGTATATGGTGATGTATTGAAAGGTTCAGTATGAGAATGAGGCCGAACCAAAATACCGGGATGGACAGGCCGATAAGCGCTATGAGCATGACTGCGTAGTCCAGGATGGAATTGGGCTTAAGCGCCGACAGCACTCCGGACGGCACTGCTATCAAAACCGACACGAGCAGGCAGGAAAAAGCAAGTTGCAAAGTGATGGGGAATTTATTCATCAGCTTGGCTATCACTTTTTCTCCCCCTTGATAGCTGATGCCGGGATTTAGCGTGACTATTCCCTTAAACGTATTGACAAGCTGCTGTATATACGGCTTATCCAGGCCATATGTGGCGTTGAACTGATCGCGCCGCTCCTGCGTGGCGTTTTCCCCGAGCATGTTGTATGATGCGTCCATCGGCGAAATGTAGAGGATGGTGAAAACTAGAAAAGTTACGCCGAATACAACGAAAACCATCATTATTAGCCTCTCGTAGATATATTTTACGTAGGGGTTGGACATTAGCAGCAAAAACAAGAGCGCCGGAAAGCCTGAAATAATAAATAGCAGCAGGATAGCCGGATTTTCCAGGCTTTCAGCGACAACTCCCCGATAGCTCACATCCTTTTGCTCGGGCGCCTCTTCAGCTAGCAGCTGTTTAACGTGTTCATCCAGGCGCACTTCCAAGATCTTGGCTATTTCGCTTTCGGCGTTGCGTCTGCCTCCTTTGCCGAAAAAAGCGAGCTTCTTTTCCACATGGCCTCTGATTTCGGCCTCTAGCGAAGCCTTTTCTCCGTTTTCCTCAAGCCGACGGCGGATGCCCTGCATCTGCGATTTATATGCATTGCCTCTTCTCTTGAGTAAATAGAAGAACCCCATAGGAAGAAAAAACAGGATGCCGAACGCCAGAAGGAATATTCGGGTGGACGGCTTGCTGAAGGTTTTAAGAAAATTCGCCTTCACAAATCTGATGAGCATATATCTCACGTCCTAACGTATTTGAGCCGGAATATTAATGGTTGTCGCTAGAAGAGCCCTTGCGCAGCTTGCCGGAAATATGATCGATATCTATGCGATATACAATCATTGCGCTTTGCAGCCTTTTTATGGTCTCCTCAACTCCTTGGACTTTATCAGGCATGAAAATCTTTGTGAGCGCCTGCATAGCGCCGACCTGCTCTTCAAAGTCCAAAACGCGGCTGGCTTTTCCGAACGCAATGACGCTTTCAAAGTATGCGTCGGGTTTGGGGACCTTCATTTCTACGCGTCCGACGACAGTAAAGGCGACGCTGCTGTTTAGAGCGATGTTGTCGACTTTGTGCCCGGCAGAAGCTGAGTGGAAATATATGCAGTTCTTGTGATACACATATGAAATCGGATTTGCGTAAGGGGTATTGTCCTCGCTTATTGTAGCGAGCACTCCGTGGGAATTCTCCTCCAGCACGCGGCGGATGTTTTCTTCGTCCATAATCCGATCTTTGCGCCTAAGCGGACGGTTCACGCTAAATTCCTCCAATCTTTGCATCTTGATGCCGCGTCAATCTATCCGCACATATCTATAATGACTTGAGCGAAAATTTTGACGCAAGCTTCCAATTCGGCAATCACAGCGCATTCATCAGCTGCATGGGCGTATGTGTCGGTATCCGGAAAAGACGGGCCGAATGCGACGCTGTTTTTTATGCCGTGTACATAGGTGCCTCCACCCATAGAAACGCATTCGCCCTTTTGGCCTGAGAATGCCTCATAAGCCTGTAGAAGAGTTTGTATAAATGGAAGCTCCTCCGGAACGTAATGCGCAGCTAGCATGCTATCAGAAGAAAGCTTCAAGCCTTTCTCTAAAAATGCTCCGGCTGCCGTCTGGACGGCGCTTTCGTCCGCGCAGACGGGGCAGCGAGCGTCGAATGCGCCGGACAACCCTGACGGGCTATACTTGAACATCCCAAGATTGCAGGTCAGCGGCCCGGAAATTTCATCTTCCATTCGAATGCCCAGCGCTTCGCCCAGATAATCGCCATGTGGAAAAAGAGCGTTTACCGATTTCAAGCGTCTGAAGCCTTCGCACTCGGCAAACGGCGCCGACGCCAGCAGTCCGATAAGAGCCGTCAGAGCGTTTTTCCCATCTTCCGGATAGGATGCGTGAGTGCTCAAACCTTTTGCGCAGATGCGAATTTTGCCGTCCGCCTCATCCAGTTCAAAATCGACGCCCGCTTTGTTTTCGAAGGCTTGAGCCAATTCGAGAAGAGCTTTTTTTTCCAAGCCTTCAGTCAAGGCAACGGCTTCGTCGGGAACGACATTGACGGCGCGCCCCCCTTCGACCTCAATGATCCTAGGCAAAGACTCACTTTCTTCAAATTCGGCGAAAAACGATGGAGAGTATCGGCCTTTTTCAATATTATAAACCGGAAAGGCCGCATCCGGTGAAAATGAATATGGAGGAGCGGACTGGCGCTTGAAGTATTCTTTAAGATCAGAGCTGCCGCATTCTTCGTCGGCTCCCAATATCAAGCGCGTATTTTTAGAGAGCGGAATTCCTGAATCTCTAACGCATTTAAGCGCGTAAAGAGCCGCGACAGCCGGTCCTTTATTATCAGAGGCTCCTCTGCCGTAAATGCGCCCTTCGCGGATGTCGGCTTGAAACGGAGGGGAAGTCCAGCCGGAACCTTCATGCACAACGTCTAAATGGCATAGGATGCCCAGTTCGTCTGGCCCGTCATTCAAGTTAATCTCCATAGCATAGCCATCGAAATGCTTCACTTTAAAACCATGGCGAATCGCGATTGCCTCCGCGCAAGCCATTGCTTCAGCCGGCCCCCTGCCAAAGGGCATCCCAGGTTCAGACTCGCCTCTTACGCTGCGTATGGCTATCAGCTTGCTGATGTCCGCAAGCATATCATCCATATTGCATTTTACAAAAGTCTCGATTTTCTCTCTCACAATCCATCTCCTTCACTAAAGATTTACTGATGTTAAAAGAACTTTAACCAAATTTGCCATATTGATGTTAAATGGGAATAATATGTGACAATTAAACGGCTTTTGACTGTTTTACTGATGTTAAAATGGTTTATACAAAACTTAGCGGAATTCTGTGAAACTCCATCCATTAGACTTATTTGACATGGAGTAAAACTTATATATCAATTCTCAAGCTGACTCTTTTAGCAGGTCTTTTAATAATATTAAAAGTAATTAAACTTATTTCTAAATACTTAAGAATGATTGAAATATATTGACTTTTATTAAAAAAAGATTTAATATAAGTAAAAGTAAGTCAAACAACCTTAAGAATTATGATATTGGCATAACGGCAAAGGAGTGTGTGATGGACGAATATAAAGAGAAGAAGAGCATTGCCTCGGTACATAAAGCAGTTAAAATCTTGGAGGTCATAGCCGCGTCCAGAGACGGCCTCGGGGTTACGGAGATCAGCCAGCAGCTTGACTATGGCGTCAGCGCTTCATACCACCTGTTAAATACGCTGAAGCAGTGCGGCATGGTGGCGCAAGACAAAAGAACCAAGAAATACTATATCGGCTATACTTTGTTTAGGCTAGCAGGGCAGGCGAAAGATCAGAATCTGCTTGGAAGCATGGCTATGCAGCATTTGAACAGGCTCAAGGAGGAAGTTCATGAAACATGCAATCTATCCATGATGAACGGAATTTACGCCATTTGCGTCGCCCAATCGGAAAGCCAGCATATGCTTCGCATGTTTTCCCGCCCAGGCGCAAGCAGCCAGTTTTATTTCACCGCCAGCGGCAAGCTTCTTATTTCTCTGCAGCCTCGGGAAAGCTGGAATGCGGTTATAGAAAAGCTGAGCTTTGAAAAATACACTGAAAACACAATTCTAACCGCGGATGCTCTTGTTTGCGAACTGGAAATAACTCGGAAACGAGGCTACGGCATTGACAATGAAGAGCGCGAGGAAGGTGTTTTTTGCATCGCCGCACCCATCTTTGACTGCTATGGAGAAGCTGTCGCAGCAATGAGCATTTCTGGGCCGGTTCACAGGGTTAAAGAGCGTGCTGATGAGATAGCCCATAAAATCATTTTGGCTACCGCAGAATTCTCAAGATGCATAGGAGGCCCTCAGTAGCTCTTGCAGTCTGTTATGAAAAATGGCAACGAACGCCTTTGGCGTCGTTGCCATTAAATATATTATATATTTGTATTTCTGTTTTTGTCAATAGTGATTTGAATTTTTATTTGCTTATTTCTAGAAAGTCAATTGCAATATTAAATGCAACAAAACTCCCGCAGGGGTTTTGACTTTGCCCTCAGCTCGGCTCGCCTGCGGCGAGATCGCGCGATTCGTCCGCAAACGCTTCCGCAGTAGTTTGATAGCCCAATATTTTCCTTGTCAGGCTATACTGATTATCATAGAATAATTACCTTTTTGGGAGCTTTTTTCCATAGATGCATTGTATAATCAAGCTCCAAAAAGGAACATTGAATGAAATATGGTATATTACTCCAATGTGCCGCCATGGATATCTCCTCTGCAGGAATGTCGCCAATACTCTCCCTATTCTTTGCGAATCGCCGCAAAATCCCGTTGCGCCGCTCTTTCGCGCCTTTTTCAAAGCTTGAGCAGGGGCGGCGGAAATGCGCCGCGCATTTTACCGCGCTTTTAAGCCCGGCGCCTTTGCCCCCTCCAATTTTCGCCGCTATAGCCGATACGCCGCATCCTTCCTCCGCCAGCGCCTTTATCGCCACGCTCATCCGGCGAAAGGCATTGAAATGTCCGCATCTCTTTGCTATGGAATTCACCCATCTCATTGTTGTTCTCACAAACTCATTGATAATGCGTTTCCCTGTGCCTTTCTACTTCTTTCAGCTAAGATTATACTCAACCAGAAATATCTTTGCAGCTTCCCAGCAATGGAGTCTTGGTTCGATGAGAATTGACGCTATCCGATCTGCCTGCCGTCCAAACTCACACTGATTTGACATGAATCCCTATGACGCTGCACTTCACCGCCAAGAGTGAAAGCAGTCAAATGTACCGGTAAAATATTGTGGTTTATCGCTTGAATTCATCAAATGTTGGCGTTTATTAGCTGGTTTTGCCCATTTCTGCGAATGTTTTCATGCCGAATTCCCTATTTTGGAGATTGATTATACAGCGCAGCAATGGATAATCAATCTCCAAAATAGGTACATATGCCTGCAATCAGCATAGATTCCCGTGCGCCGCACGATATCGCCAACAGGCGCAAGATCTCTTCAGGCATGCTCCGCGCAGAGCTGGCGCTACGGCTGTGATATGTCCGGAAGTTGTAGATGATTCTGGGAATTCCAACATTCCATTTTCTTAAATACGGTTCCGAAGTGGAGTCGATTGCAAGGCCGAAAAGCCCAAAGTACGCTTGCTCAGCCTCCCTGTGAGGTTGAAGTGACGCACGCTTTTCTATGTCTTGGCATGGATGTGATGCGAACTGCCATCTTCCGAGTTTCGGGCGGGGCGTCGGATGCATCCTCGGAGATGGATTGATGTATGCTGATTTGCATATGAAATCGCTTATTTTGGAGCTTTATTATACAGCGAGTGCGAAATGTCGATATCAATCTCACCTTGAGAGGGGACAGACGAGTTCCAAAATAGGTACATTTGGCAGTAAATCGGTTCAGCATTTCCAACTCGAAGCGATATTAAGAGTGAAAAGCCGAGGCATTGCAGTTCCAACTCCTGCAACATCCTCGCAATTCCCTCTTTCCATTGCCATTTGAATTAGATATGCTATAATTAGTTTGTTAGCGTCTACATCATATGCAAAACGTTGCCAAGGATTAATATTCGGCTATCGGGATGCTGGGAAAAGGTACATCTACTTAAAATTGCCGCGGCCTGTTTGATTCATCTCTACCAGCTACAACCTGGCTTTGCTATGAGCATACATAATGATTTGCATATGAAACTGCCTATTTTGGAGATTGACTGTACAGCGAGTGCGAAATGCCTATATCAATCACACCTTGAAAGCGGGCGGCCAAGCTCCAAAACAGGTATATTTGACTATTAATCGTTTTAATCAACGCGATTGCTGGGCTTGAACCCAAATAATGCAGTGCAATTCAGACGGGAACTTAGGTGAACAAAATGAATGATTTAGGCATTACAATAAACACAATCGATTTTGCTGAGCACATAACAGAGGGCTTCATATATGTGGATAAAACAGAAATGCTTTCAGAGCTGGCAGGCAGCAGGGACGTATTTCTCGTAACAAGGCCTCGCCGGTTCGGAAAAACCATGAATTTGAACATGATTCAAAGCTTCTTCTCTAATGAAAAGAGCTTTGGTGAGATTGAAGCAGTATTTTCAAAGCTTGATGTCTGGAGAGATAGAAAGGCTGTGGAGCATGCAGGGAAATATCCTGTGGTTCATATCAGCCTGGCCTCAATAAATGGCCTGACTTGGATGGAGATGCTTGATAAATTCAAGTGGTTGGTTGCTAACTGGATAAATATGCACAGCGACGAAATTTTAAGCAGCGGTCGATTGACCGCCTTCGATGCCTTTGTTTTGGATAATCTGCAATTCATGAGAGGCAGTAAGGAAGGTTTGGAGGATAGCCTGTTTTTTTTCACTGAATTGTTGCATAAGATATACGGGCAAAATGTGATAGTGCTTATTGATGAATACGATACCCCTTACATTGAGGCTGTAAATGGAGGCTATTACAAGGAGGCCTCCCCGTTTTTGAGTTCGTTTTTCGGCAAAGCATTGAAAGACAACCGCAACCTGGCTTTCTCTGTTGTCACTGGCATTCTTCAAGCCGCTGGCGAAAGCATTTTCAGTAAGATGAACAATGCCCACAAATGCAACCTGTTTTCTCGGAAGTTCGCTCAATGCTACGGCTTCACAGGCGCGGAGGTGGGCTTTCTCGCCGAGAGCGCAGGGTTGGGGGACAAGCGGGAAGAGATCAGAGCTTGGTACAACGGATATATCTTTGGGGGCGTTGAGGTCTACAACCCCTGGAGCGTGATGAACTGCCTATATAACCGCGAGTTCAAGGCTTACTGGGTTAACACGAGCGACAACTTCCTCATAGGCGACATGCTCAGGAAAGCCCCATTGAAGACGGTTTCCGCAATAGAGGACATAATGTCCTGGAAAACTGTCCCAAAACCTATCTCAAACAGCATCTCTTTCAAGGAAATGAATAAAAGCGAGGACAACGTCTTTTCCTTTCTGGTAGCCACGGGGTACCTCAAGGCTGTCCTGCCGAACCCGCACTTGAGCGAGGATGAGCAGCTAGCTGAAGTGTCGCTGCCGAACAACGAGATGACATTCTGCTTCTCGCGGTTATTCCGCAGATGGGTTGAAAGCCTTGCCACCGGAACGATGGTCGCAGAAATGTTGGGATGCATGGAGCGTTCCATGGTTGATGGATTCACGGCTCAGCTGAACCGCTATCTCCTCGAGTCCTCAAGCTTCTTCGACTCCAGCGAGGCGTTTTACCACGGATTCATGCTGGCTTTGATGGCTTACCTGCATGAGAGGTACCATATCCGCTCGAACAGGGAGTCTGGCCTAGGCAGGTTCGACATCGCCCTTTTCCCCAAAAAATCCTCGGTTGGCATCCTGCTGGAGCTTAAGAAGCTGGAGGAGGGAGATGACATAGACATGGTGCTGGACAAGGCCCTGCTGCAGATGGATGGCAAGCTCTACGCTACTGAGTTCAAGGCTCAGGGTTTTAGATATATTTCATACGCGATAGCATTCGCGCAGAAAAAATGCTACGTCAAAATCGGCGTATAGACGCATTGGATAGAAACGCTATGTTTGGACAGCGGCTCAGTCGCTGACGCATACCGTTTTGCATCAGCGTTGACTTTGCGGAACTCTTTGTGAGATAGACTATTCACCGCATTAAGCATTCAGCGGGGTATAAGTATTATTCGAACTCTTGCGGCCCGCCGTCAAGGGCAGAAGACCAAATAGAGCACTGTAAGGCTTAAAACAGTATCAAAAACAGTAAATGATATACTGCTTGCATTGGATAGTTCCGATTTTGATGTCAGATTATACAATTAGCGCGAAATGTGGATATAGTCATTT
This sequence comes from Clostridiales bacterium, assembly GCA_031269465.1. Lineage (GTDB taxonomy): Bacteria > Bacillota > Clostridia > Lachnospirales > WQUN01 > JAISWZ01. The sequence goes on from JAISZB010000353.1 coordinate 29,483, forward strand.
CGCACCCTTCAATGGACTCTCAGGCATCAAAATCGTTACATTTGACTGCAAAGCGGTAAAGCATACTCCGCAGTCATGCTTGCCGATGATGCAGTAAACGCACTTAAGAACCTTCTTTCAAAGGATCACACGAGAGCGATCGGACGATTATGTGCGCCACATTCCGCAGATTTCGAACGATAGGTTGTGGGAGAAGAAAAAGATTGGCGGGGAGATAGCAACCAAGGTTTGGATATACCGCTTTTCATCAAATGTTACTTTTTTGGAGCTTGATTATCCATTGAAGCCTGTATAATCAAGCTCCAAAAAAGGTAATTTTATATGAAAAGCAGTATAACTCACTAAGGCTCTAGACGAGTCTTTACGCGCCGCATGTCTCCAAGATTGCCATCGGGTTTGAGGCTCGCGCAATCGCTGCGGCTCTCGGATCGGCTCCCGGCGGCCGCGCCCGATGGGCTTTACGCCTTCTCGCCGAATGTTGGGGTGAGCGGCAGTGCATGGCGTCGATCTCCTATGCCGCGATCGGCGCTATGCTGAACTCGAATCAAGCAAAGCCGCGCCTTGGCAAATGCTGGCGTACTCCGAAAGGGCATGGCGCCGAGCTTGTACTCTGCTTGGAGAATGTTTTGAGGATATCGCCTCCGCAGTTGCGGCCTGCGGAGCTTAAGTTTAGGAAGAAGGAGGGCTTCGCCTTGCGAATGAAGGAAGCGGCGGAATGCTTCCGCCCTGGATCCGAGCGAATCGCACTCGTGGATGTCAGCCTCAACATTCATGGCAAAGCCGCTTTCTATGCGGCGTTTCCACCGAGCGTCGCACATGCCCCATCCCGGAAAGTTGAGATCCACTATGTTTAAAAACATGGGGTTGGCTCAATGCAACCGAGGCGGAACTTAGCTCGATGTCAATGCAATCCTTGGAAACCGGCGCCTAAACCTAATCGAGGAACTGAACGGCCAGTCGAGGGCGTGGAAAATTGACGGAAATTTCAAACAAAAGGTCGTTAGCTGGCATCCCCTGTTTCACTCCCCGCTGGATAAAGTTTTGATGCTGTTTCGAAAATGGAGGCAACGCGTGTTTATTGGAAATCTTAACTGGATAGATTTGACCACATCAGACTTCGCCATGGTAATAAAAGACAAATTGCTATATGTAGACAAAAGCCTTTTCATTGAGCATTTTTTAAATGAGAGGCAGCAAGTTCAGATAATAGCGCGTCCTAGGCGCCTGGGTAAAAGCATGAATCTGAGAATGTTGCACTGCTTTTTGACCGACAGCGAAGATTTTCGGCCTTTGTTTGAAGATTTGGGCATCCGGAAAAGCCCTTCATGGGAAAAGGCTCATGGCAACCCTGCATTCCTGTTTGACTTCAAAGGTTTAAATGCTCGGGAGTATCCAAATCAGATACAGCTTATGGCAAATGCGTATGCCGATTCATATGCGTCTGATCCAAGATGCCCGAAATATCTCTGCAAATTGCATGAACTATACCGCGACAATCCTGAAAAGTCAACATCGGACGCTATACTGAATCTTATGAAAACCGCATATGCAGTGACCGGAAAAAAGTCATATGTGCTCATTGATGAGTATGACAAACTTCTCATTGATATTATCAACGATAAAGATTACAAAACAGTGAGGGATTACTTGACTCAGGTTCTGTCAGCTGCAATGAAGGGAAATATTTATTTGGAGAAAGGCCTTCTCACCGGTGTCATGCGAGTATCTCATGAGGGCATGCTAAGCGGCCTCAACAATGCCCAAACTTACGATGTGTTTGAAGACTGCGTCTACACAAGCGACTATGGGCTGACAAAAAGTGAAGTGGAAGAGCTTTGCGACGCTGCGGGGTTAAGCCCTGAACTGATGAGATCATGGTACAATGGCATAAAGATTGGCGATCAGGAGATCTACAATACATTCAGCGTTATGAGCGCGGTGTGCAAGAAGGAATGCAAAAGCTTTTGGGGAAAGAGCGGCACAATGGATCTCATTTCGTCTCTTTCCAGCATTTCTCAGAAAAACTCACTTATGGGACTACTAGTTACAGGCGCGAAAATGAACTCGAGAATTGAGGATCGAGTGAGTCCTGCTTCTCTTCAAAAGGGTTTAAGCGATGATGCGCTTTATTCGCTGCTAGTGCAATCCGGGTACCTGGCTTTGAGCAATTGGGTTAATAAATACGGAACAGTGCGCATTCCCAACAAGGAATTGGAGGATGTTTGGAGCAACTTCATATTCACCAGCTTCTTTTCCAATGCAGGGTCAATGTTGCAGAGCATCTTCAGCATCCTGGAACCTGAGAAAATCGCGGATGAGCTTGAGCAATATCTTTTGACGACCCTTGACGAGCTGTCATTTCACAATGTGCCAACTCATATTTGCAAAGATGGAAAGCGCAGAACTCATGAGGCTTTATACCACAACGTGGTATTCGGATTATTGAAGGGCGGGCGGGCTGAGCTGAATTATGATTCGCTTTCATCAAATAGGGAAGGCGGAGACGGCAGATTCGATGTTGACATGGATTTGCGTAAGGTCAGCGTTATCTTTGAGTTCAAATCAGGCGCGGAGGATGAGGATTTGCATAAGCTCTCCATAAAGGCTCGGGAGCAGATTGAAGAGAAGCGTTATGGATTTGGATTCACGCTTCCAATAATAGGAATAGGGGTTTCTTGTTACAAGAAGCATTGCAAGGTGGCAGGCAGATGGATAGATTATTCAGCGCTGAAGTAAAGAAATCTGATCCCAGGACCTATTAAGGCCGAGTTTTAGCTTCAGGCATAGGCCATCGAATGCAGGGCTGATTCAGACAGTTTTGGCTTTGTTTCCCTTAACCTTGACAATGCGTGTATTATTCATACGGTAAACGACAAAACAAATAATGGCTGCGGCTTCAAGGCGTAAACGGGCTCTTCCCCTCCTTCTGGGAGGGGAAGAGCCCGTTTACGCCTTGAAACATGAGAGGGCAGGCTTCGCTTGCATTTCATGCATTCCTGGAAGCTTGCCCTTAAAATCAAATTTGAGGGCAGATTGTCTTATTCAGCCGTCCTTTGATATGCCGAGACGAAGCATGATGATGCAGTATGACGTCTAGTCCTTGTTTTTGCTGTTCCTCTGAGGCAGTCGATTACAGATAGGTTGGAAGCTGTGTCGAAAAACGACTGTTTAATTCTTGAAATCTATGCTTTTGAAAATCATGAAATTGTCGTATTATATTATTGAGCATTGAAAATTTAGATTGCCTGCCGAAATGAAGATGTCAATAACCCACCGCCTAATATCTCAATGTTAAAGCCTTTTGATATTGAGGCGGGGGCTTGCAGCTGCAAGTCCTGATTTACTAGTGCTGTCACTCTTAATTGCGTGACACGCTTTTAGCCTATAAAATGCTTAATTATAGCCAAATAGGACTGTAGCGCAATTAAGACTGTCTGCACTAGCCTAAGCTTCCACTGGCAAGCTGCGCCGTCCAAGAGTATACAGGAGTTCCGGGGACCCGGCTCCGGATCCTGCGGCTTGCGGCTGAATAGCCCTGACGGGCGGGGACGGCGCCGCAAGCATGCAAAGCCTTGGAATGGCATTGGCGAAGGGCGGCCAGCTGCGGCAACGCAGAATCAGCGGGGCGCAATCCTCTCCCGCCTAATGGAATTTGAGGCGGGAGAGGATTGCGCCAAATCTGATGAATGATGCGGCATTTCTGAAACCTACTCCCAAATACATTCTGACACTCCTTTTTCTAATACGCTAACCGCATTGGCTATGAGCATTAATGAATGCAAATTGACTAAAAGCAAACAATTTGCATGCAAATGCTCAAGATCTGCGCCATAAATTCATTTTGACGCTCATTTCTGATAGAATTACAGGCAGAGCACTAATAAAGAAAGGAGCTTGAATCCATGCGCCTCGATAATCTGAGCGCTATAGCCAAAAGCGAAAGGATTCCCCGCATGATAAGCAGAATCTTTGCTGATATGCCTGAAGTTGAGGCAGATAGGGCCGTTATAGTGACGCAAAGCTATCGCAGTACAGAGAGCCAGCCCATAATAGCTCGCCGCGCCGAGGCATTTTACAGCATCTGTGAGAATCTGCCGATTACCATTCGCCCTGAAGAGCTGATTGCAGGCTCGGCCAGCATAGCTCCGCGCGGGTGCCAGGTGTTTCCAGAATATTCTTATGAATGGCTGGAGAGGGAGCTTGATGATCTGGAAACCCGTTCCGCTGATCCGTTTTTCATATCCGAGGAGGCGAAAAAACGCCTTCGTGAAGTGTTTCCATATTGGAAGGGCAAGACGAACAGCGATCTGGCCTTTTCTCTGATGGCGCCTGAAGCTCGCGCTGGAATCAGCCATAACATCTTCACTCCAGGCAATTACTTCTACAATGGAATAGGCCATTTCTGCGTCAAATACGATGAAGTTCTGGCGATCGGATTTTCCGGGATACGCTCTAAAGCAGAAAAAGAGCTTGATGCCTTGGCCTTTTACGATCCCCATTATGCTTGCCGCTCAGCGTTTCTCAAGGCGGTGATTCGCAGCTGCGACGCTGCCGTTGTATACGCCAGGCGCTACTGCGAACTGGCCAGGCGGATGTCTCAAGAGGAATCTGATCCGCAAAGGCGTGCCGAGCTTGCGCGCATTGCCGAAAACTGCTCTCGCGTTCCTGAGTTTCCAGCCGAGTCTTTTTGGGAGGCGTGCCAGGCCTTCTGGTTTACACAGCTGCTCTTGCAGTTGGAATCTTCAGGGCATTCCATTTCGCCCGGCCGCTTTGACATCTACATGAATCCTTATTATGAAGCGGACAAGAAAAATGGCGCCGTCTCTCTTGAGTTTGCTCAAGAACTCTTGGACTGCCTCTGGGTCAAGCTCAATGATTTGAACAAAGTGCGGGACAAAGACTCCGCAGAGGGATTTTCGGGGTACAGCCTATTCCAGAATCTGATTGTAGGAGGGCAGGACGAGGAAGGCAGAGATTCTACAAACGATCTCTCCTACATGTGCCTGGAGGCTTCCAAGCATGTGCTTCTGCCGGCGCCGTCCCTGTCTATAAGGGTGTGGAATGGGTCGCCGCGCAGCCTTTTGCTAAAAGCCGCGGAAACGACTCGCACCGGCATAGGCCTTCCAGCCTATTACAATGACGAAGCTATAATACCTTCTCTTATGAATCGCGGCCTTTCTTTGGAGGACGCCAGAACCTACTGCATCATAGGCTGCGTTGAGCCTCACAAGGCCGGCAAAACCGATGGCTGGCATGACGCCGCATTCTTTAATATGTGCCGGCCGCTTGAACTCGTATTTTCCAGCGGCGCAGACAATGGGGAGCAAATCGGACCGCTCACAAAGCCAGTGGAGAAGATGTCTTCCTTTAAAGAGTTCTGGGATGCGTATGCAGATCAGATGGGGCATGCTGTAAATCTCATGGTGAGCGCCGTCAATTCAATTGATCAGGCTCATATGATACGCTGCCCTCTGCCGTTTCAATCCGCTTTGATAGATGACTGCATTTCAAAGGGCAAATCCCTGCAGGAGGGAGGGGCGGCTTACAGCTTCACAGGCCCTCAAGGCTTCGGCATCGCCAATGTGGCCGACTCAATGATGGCTGTAAGGCAGCTTGTCTTTGAGCAGAAGAAATACACCCTTGCGGATTTTAAGGAAGCGATGGCGGAAAACTACGGGCGCGGCGTCGGTGAAGGCAAAGTCTCTGAATTGGCGATAAGAATATCAAAGGAGCTCGAAGGAACAGGCGTAGAAGTTGGAGAGGCTGAAGTCAGGGTGATATGCCAGGTTCTCAAGGAGCGGTTTTCAAAGAGCGAGCGCTGGAACGGCTTGTTGAAGGACATCGAAGCGGCGCCTAAGTATGGAAACGATATTCCAGAGGTTGATGAGCTTGCACGCAAGGCGGCAAACCTCTATTCAAAAGAGGTTCAGAAGCGCCGGAATCCGCGGGGAGGAGTCTTCCAAGCCGGGCTTTACCCTGTTTCCGCCAATGTGCCTTTAGGAGCGCAGACAGGCGCCACGCCGGATGGGCGCTTGGCTGGAACCCCGGTTGCCGACGGTGTAGGGCCGGCTCAGGGAAGGGATCTCAAAGGGCCTACTTCCGCATGCAACTCAGTCGCGAGGCTTGATCATATAATCGCGTCAAACGGCACGCTTTTCAATCAGAAATTCCATCCGTCGGCAATGAGCACCCAGGAAGGGCTTGAGAAGTTCGTGGCGCTGGTGAGAGGATTTTTCGACCAAAAAGGAATGCATCTGCAGTTCAATGTGGTGAGCGCAGAGACGCTTAAAGATGCGCAAAGCCATCCCGAGAACTACAAAGGGCTTGTGGTGCGCGTCGCGGGATACAGCGCCCTGTTCTCCACGCTGTCCAAATCCCTTCAAGACGACATCATCAGCAGGACTACGCATGGGCTTCCGCTATGAATGAAAGCGATTTAAGCCTTAAGGGACGGATTTTTGACATCCAGAGATTTTCCATACATGACGGCGCTGGAATACGCACGATTGTTTTTCTAAAGGGATGCGCTCTTCGGTGCAGGTGGTGCTGCAATCCGGAATCGCAATCCAATAGCATCCAGCATATGGACTTTGATGGCGAAACCAAAACAGTCGGGCGTGATGTTACGGCGGCTGAGGTTATGGAAGAGGTTATAAGGGATGAGCCGTATTACAGGCGCTCTGGAGGCGGATTGACATTATCGGGGGGCGAGGCGCTGCTGCAGCCTGATTTTTCCGGCGCACTGCTTCGCATTTCGAAGGAATGCGGGTTGACTACCGCTATGGAGTCGACAGGCTTTGGATCATTTGAAAGCGTTAGGGATAAGATCCTTCCGTGGCTTGATGAGTTTTTAATGGACATAAAGCACATGGACAGCGCCAAGCATTTGGAGCATACAGGGCAGCCTAATGGGCGGCTCCTTGAAAATGCCCGGAAAATAGCCGGTGCGGGGCAGAATCTTTTAATCAGGGTTCCTGTGATTCCTGGATTCAATGATACTCAAGAAGAGATAGCAGCTATTTCAAGCTTCGCAAAAAGCCTTCCGGGAGTGAAAAAGATGCGCCTCCTTCCATTCCACCAATACGGAGCGGGCAAATATGCCCGGCTTGGCATGGAATACCGGATGGCTGGAGCCGCCGCTCCTGAAGCTTCTAAGATGGAGGAGCTTCGCAAAACGGCTGCGGGGGCTGGCCTTGACGTGCAAATCGGAGGCTGAGGATAATGCAAAGCCATATTGCTGAAGGGAAGCTGCGCATCATTCAGGAGCAGGTTCCCGGCAGGCAGGTCACGCTTGCTCACATAATAGCAAACCCGGATCCTGCCGTAAGTGAAAAGCTGTGCGGCATGCAGGCGGCGGAAGGCTTCGCAGCAATGGGGATCCTAAGCGTCACGCCTGCTGAAATCTCGGTCATAGCGGCGGATTTGGCGGCAAAGTCCGCCAATGTGCTTTTGCAGTCCGTAGACGTTCAGAACGGAACCTTGTTTTTCGCTGGCAAAGTTGCTGAAGTGCAGACGGCGCTCGGCAGAATACTGGGCTATCTGGAGGAAGAAATGGACTTTGAGGTCTGCAGGGTCACGCGCACTTAGGCAGAATGAAGGAATTCTCTTCTCACAGCGGTCTCTTTGCGCAGCTTTCCTTCTTGTGTTTGCGGCAGAGAGCGTTGACTTCCTGGCTTTCCGTAATGACTTCCGTGAATGCGGTCAGAGGCGCCGTTCGGCAAAGGTAGTCGGAGTTCATTTTGGATGTGTCGCATAGAAGATACTTCTCTTTGCTCTTAGAGATGAATTCTCTTTTGATGAAGTACTCATCCTCGCTGGCTTCGGTTGATCCTCCGGACAGGCTGAATCCCCTTGAGGACATGAATACGGCGTCAGCGTTGAAGCGTCCGGCGTACTCCACAGCGCTCTGGCCTACCAGAGACTTGGAGCCGCTTCGCAGAGAGCCTCCGGTGCACATTACAGCGATGTCCTTGCGATCTGAAAGCAAAAGGACTGTCTTGACGCCGTTTGTGATAATCCTCAAATTGCTGAACTGATCCAGATTCCTAGCCAAAATGAACACTGTGCTTGATGAATCCAGAAAAAGAGTCATTCCGTCCTTGATGAACTTGCAGGCTTGGCTGGCAATTATCTGTTTCTGCATCTCGTTGCGGTTTTCCCGCATTGCTAGGGGATCTTCATTCGCTATGCCCTCAATAAGCAATGCGCCGCCCCGCGTGCGGCGGATTTGCCTGCTTTCTTCAAGCTCTTTCAAATCTCTTCGGATTGTTGCGCCGCTTACGTAAAGCACTGAGCATAGATATTCTACAGTTACAAAATTTTTGTCTCTCATGCAGTTCAAAATCAGTTCTTTGCGGTTTAGGCTTGCCACTGCAACCCCTCCTGTACGAGCAGCCGGAATCGCCTCGCCAGGTGTTGCGAGGGAAGGCATTTATACTGGCGCTATGCCGATTTGCAGTCAATGTACTTATAAATATTCTGATTTTCATAGAAAACTGCCTTTTTTGGAGCTTGCTTATGCATTGAGTGCGAAATGCCGATATCGATCGCACCACTCAATGGAAGTCAAGCTCAAAAAAGGAACATTTGATGAAAATCGGCATAGGAACTTTCAGTGCGAATCAGCATAATAGGAAAGCTCTCATTTTAGATTAAGCGTAATATTAACACAAATCACCCTTTATTGCAAGAATAGGAGAAAAGAGAATGACATCCGCATTTGAAATCAAGAAAGAAATGTGCGATATAGGCAGGAGAATCTATCAGAATGGGTTTGTAGCCGCCAATGACGGAAACTTTTCAGTCAAAGTCAATGCCAATGAGTTTTACTGCACTCCGACTGGAGTTTCCAAAGGCTTCATGACACCGGATATGATACTGAAACTCGACGGCAAAGGCAGCCTCTTGGAGCCGAACTCAAAATACCGCCCGTCATCTGAGTTCAAAATGCATTTGGGAGTCTACAGAAACCGTCCTGATGTGACGGCGGTAGTCCATGCCCATCCGCCGGTTGCCACTGCCCACGCGGTATGCGGCAAAGCCTTGGATACCATGATTATGCCTGAGGTCATCATTTTCTTGGGAGAGGTTCCGCTGACAAAATACGGCACCCCCTCGACGGAAGAAATTCCCGACGCGATTCAAGATGCAATCCAGAATCATGACGCGGTATTGCTGGAGAATCACGGAGCGTTGTCTGTAGGCGTAAATCTGACTCAAGCCTACTTTCGCATGGAAACTTTGGAATACTGGGCAAAGATCAACTTATACACTCAACAGCTGGGCGGCAGGAATGAGCTAAACGGGAATCAGGTCGCGCGCCTTCTCCAGATACGCCGGGAAATGAAGCTCCCCGGACGCCATCCGGGATGCGCCGCATGCAAGAACAACGGAACCGCCGCATGCCACAGCAATACTGGAATTGCTGCGTCATGCGGGCAGCAAGCGGCGGCCGCCGCCGCATCCTCCATGCCAGCTGCGCAATCCGCGCCAGAGATTTCCATCAGCGAAGAGGACATTCGCACAGTTACGCTCGAAGTGCTGAAAGCGCTTGGCAGATAAGGAAGGCGCTGTTATCGAAAGCGGCTGTCAGCGCAGATGGATGGAAGGATTGGACATGATGCAGGTTTCCCAAGAGCAATTGGAGCAGATAGTAAAGAAGGTGATGGCGGCTCTTGAAGATAGCCCCAAAACCGCTGGCCTTTCCGAAAAGCGTTTAGGAGTCTTCCCCAGCATGGATGACGCGCTGGTTCATGCCGCAGCCGTCCAAGAGCGGATGCAAGGCTTAAGCCTGGCGAAGCGCGAGGAAATTATCTCGAATATTCGACAGTTGACGCTTGATCACGCAGAAGAAATGGCAATGTTGGGCGTGTCTGAAACAAAGATGGGCAGAGTGGAGGATAAAATACTCAAGCACCGTTTGGCAGCCCAAAAGACTCCGGGGACGGAAACTCTGCGGACGGAGGCGGTATCAGGCGACTATGGGCTGACTTTGACGGAGCATGCCCCTTACGGCGTCATTGGAGCAATCACGCCGTCAACCAACCCCAGCGAAACGGTAATCTGCAACTCAATCGGCATGATTGCCGCAGGAAGCGCCGCAGTTTTTTCCGTGCATCCGCAGGCCGCGCAGACATCGCTATTCGCGCTGGATTTAGTCAACAGGGCCGCGCAAGCGGCGGGACTTTCGCATCCTGCTGCATTTTCCCCGGAGAGGCCGTCAATAGAGGCAAGCAGAGCTCTGATGAGTTCTCCCATTGTAAAAATGCTTGTATGCACCGGAGGTCCCGGCGTAGTAAAGGCAGCGCTGTCTTCCGGCAAAAAGGCGATAGGCGCCGGAGCGGGCAATCCTCCGGTGATTGTTGATGACAGCGCCGACATAAAAAAGGCGGCCGGAGATATAATTGCGGGATGCTCATTTGACAACAATCTGCCTTGCATAGCAGAGAAGGAAGTCTTTGCGCTGGATGGCATCTATGATGAGCTTATAGCGCAGATGAGGCTATGCGGCGCCTTTCTTATAGGAGAATCCGACAAGAAGCTCCTGGAGCGCATGGTGATGGTCAAAGATAAAAATGGAAGCCTAGCCTTAAACCGCGATTGGGTTGGCCGCGACGCATGGAAGTTCATGGAGGCTCTTGGACTGGATGCCGATAAAAGAATCAAATGCTTGATCTGTGAAGCGGATTTTAAAGAGCTTTTTGTGCAGGAGGAGCTCATGATGCCTATTCTTCCCATTGTGCGGGCTTCAGGAATCAAGGAGGCAATTGATCTTGCGGTTAAAGCGGAGCATGGCTTGCGCCATTCCGCTCACATGCATTCCAAGAATGTGGATCATCTTACGGAGTTCGCGCGTGCAGCCCAAACAACGATTTTTGTGAAAAACGCCCCATCTTACGCGGGAATTGGCGTTGGAGCTGAAGGATACTGCACTTTTACAATCGCCGGCCCCACGGGGGAAGGCTTGACCTGCGCGCCCAGCTTCACGCGCAGCAGGCGGTGCGTCATGTCGGATTCCTTCCGCATTGTTTGACATGCCTGAGGGCTTTTGAATTAAGCGGCGCGCAATCCAAGCCGGAAACTATAAAAATGCGGATGCCGCTATATAGGGAAGGTGTGCTTAATTGGATATAAATAGCAATGATATAGAAAGCATTGTGCGAAGCGTGCTTTTGCAAATGAAGCGCGGCGACGCTCCCGCGGCGCATGGCGGGATGGCGCAGGTCGCAATGCTTAAGGCGGCTAAGCGGATTGAAATAATGGAATTTCCCATCCCCCAGCCAGGAGATGACGAAATCCTCGTAAAAGTTGAAGGATGCGGAGTTTGCGGCACCGACGTCCATGAATGGAAAGGGGATCCGTTCGGATACATTCCGCTGGTCTTGGGGCATGAGGGCACTGGGGAGATTATAGCTAAGGGAAAGGATGTACTTTTCGACTCTCAAGGAAATCCAGTGGAGATAGGAGACAAGGTAGTGACATCCGTCATCTCGTGCGGGCATTGCCAGAACTGCCTTTTGCATCCGGAAAGCCCGCAGCTTTGCGAAAACCAAGGCGTCTACGGACTGATTCCCGATAAGGCCGACAGCCACTTGAACGGGTGGTTCTCTACGCATATATTGATTCGCGGCGGATCAACATTTTTCGTTGTAAATGATTTGTCTCTCGAGCAAAGGATGCTTCTGGAGCTTGCCGCAGTCATAGCGCATGCTCTTGAGCAGGGGAAAAGAACCGGGCGCCTTAACTTTGATTCAAGCGTAGTCGTCCAAGGATGCGGGCCGGTGGGCCTCATGATGGTGGCGGCGCTTCATGTGGCGGGATGCTCTAAAATCATCGCCATAGACGGTTCCAGCCTCAGGCTTGATTTCGCAAAAGAGCTGGGTGCCGAGCATGCTGTAAGCTTCAAGGATCTGCCGAATCTAGAAGAAAGAGTTAATGCTGTCAAAGGATTTACAAGGGGGGTCGGAGCCGATTTCGCCTACCAGTGCACTGGAAATCCGAAAGCGGCGTCAGACGTCTACAAGTATGTACGCAGAGGCGGCGGACTTTGCGAGATGGGCTTTTTTGTAAACAATGGAGACTCTGTGATAAATCCGCACTTTGACCTTTGCAACAAAGAGATCATGCTGGTAGGATCATGGACCTACGGAGCTCATGAATATCCGGTTACAATGGCATTTCTGAAGAAGGCTGCGAAGATGGGGCTTCCTTTGGAGAAGATGATAACGCACAGGTATCCTTTGAGCCGGTTGAATGAAGCTATGGAAATGAATCTGTCCATGCAGGGGATAAAAATCGCTTATGAGGCGTAAGGCGGTGCAGGTTCATGGCTCTTGGCCTCATTGAGGTTTTTGGCTTCACCACAGCCATAATAGCGGCTGACGCCGCCGCAAAAGCGGCGGCCGTGGAGATAGCGGCAATGGATATAAACAAGCCGGCTGCGGGAGACGCCGCAGAGGTTCCCCTGATTGTGCAGGTGAAGATACAGGGGGGAGTTTCTGAAGTTGAGCATGCGGTCTTGGCTGGGGTTGAGGCCGCTAAAAGAATGAATCAATTTGTTGCAAGCCATGTGATATCCCGTGAAGCTGACGGCTCGGCTGCAATGGCGCGAATAAGCGATATTGGGAAAGATAAGCTTCGAAAGATCCGTTCGGATGAAGTTCAGTGAGTCAGCCATTTCTTTATAAAAGGAGAATAATCATGCAAGATGCTCTTGGATTGATTGAAACCAGAGGACTGGTAGCTGCCATAGAGGCTGCGGACGCTATGACGAAGGCGGCCAATGTAGTGCTCATCGGCACGGAGAAAATCGGATCCGGCCTCGTAACCGTTATGGTGCGCGGCGATGTCGGCGCCGTGAAGTCTGCGGTGGAGGCAGGAAGCGCGGCAGCTGCCCGCCTGGGTGAACTTGTGGCAAGCCATGTCATACCACGCCCGCATGCTGATGTGGAGAAGATTCTCCCGAAACTGTAAAATATTCGGCGCCTTGACAAAAAGGAGTGAAGGCAGGGATTTTTAAAAATCCCCGCCTTCACTTGAAGCTGGATTTAATACTGATGCGCTAAAGGAAAGTTCCGGCATTCGAGCGCGGCTGCACGGCGTGAAAGCGGAGAATCTAGCCGCAATATAGGCGCGCTTGGCGCAGCGTCGGCGCAATTGGAATAAGGAGGGCGAAAATGGTGACGGAAGCATTGGGCATGATAGAAACAAGAGGCCTCGTAGCGGCGATTGAAGCTGCGGATGCGATGGTTAAAGCGGCCAACGTTGTTTTGATAGGTTCTGAGAAGATAGGATCAGGCCTTGTAACCGTTATGGTGCGAGGCGATGTAGGCGCAGTAAAGGCGGCGGTTGAGGCTGGCGCGATGGCGGCGGGGCGTTTGGGCGAGATTGTGGCGTCCCATGTCATACCGAGGCCTCACTCTGATGTGGAGAAGATTCTTCCAGCCATATCGTAGATTTTGGGAAGGGAAAGGCGATGCGCTTGGAGCAGTCTGTCGCTCTTTTAGAGGTGCAGGCGCTGGTCGCGGCTATCGCAGGGCTTGACGCAATGCTTAAGGCTGCTTCTGTGAGGCTGATACACATTGAGCGAAGACTGGGCGGACGCTTGGTCACAGTTGTTGTGGACGGGGAATTAAGCGCTGTAGCCGCCGCCTTGGAGGCGGGCAGGGAAGCCGCGTCCAAAGTGGGCAAGGTCAAGCTCAGCGGGGTCATTGCCAGGCCTCATCCTGAAATACTCAAATTTTTGCATACCGATGACATAGATACGCCTTGAAGCTTGCCTCTCTCTTTTTGCGGGACTGCGGCGTTTCGGCTGAAAAGAAGCTTCAGCTGTACATCTAAGGGCTTTGAGGCCTAGAAGGTTGGTATTAAGGTGAATTCCTATGAAATAGAAAAAATTGTAAAACAGGTTATGCTAAGTCTGGATAAGCGTCTTGAGAGCGCTCTCGATGCTGTGCCAGTGGGCGTTTCCGCGCGCCATGTCCATTTGTCCAAGGAGCATTTCGAAATTCTCTTTGGATTGAACGGCGCCATGAAGCCGGTCAAACAGCTGGTGGGAGGCCAGTATGCCTGCGCCCAGCAGGTAAGCATTGTCTCAGGTTCTTTAAAGTGCATTGAGAAAGCCAGGGTTATCGGCCCTTTTAGAGACGAAAGCCAGGTGGAGATTTCCCGGACGGACGCGCGGTTTCTAGATGTCGCCGCTCCAGTGCGCCCGTCCGGGGAAACGCGCGAAACTCCAGGCGTCTCGCTTGTAGGGCCTTGCGGATCAGTCACGCTTAAACATGGCTTAATAATTGCAAATCGGCATATTCATATGCCGGTGGATCTCGCCAAGCGCATCGGCAGAAAAGACGGCGATCTAGTGGATTGCCTGCTTGAAGGCGAGAGAAAAACCATATTCTGCGACGTGCAGCTTAGGGTTGATCCCAGCTTTGAACTGGAGATGCACATAGATGTTGACGATGCCAATGCGGTTGGGCTTAAGCCTTCGGCCGCCGCGAGAATACTTCCAAGAGGGATGAAGCCATGATACGCGGACGCATTACAGGATCAGTCGTTTCTACGCGAAAATTGATAAATCTTGTGGGAAGCAAGTTTATGGAAGTGGAATATCTGCGAGGCGGTGTTTCTGAATCGCTTATAGCGGTGGACTTGGTAGGCGCCGGGATTGGCGAGGAGGTTCTGGTCGTAACAGGAAGCTCCTCCCTGCGCGCTCTTGAAAAAGACGCTCCAGCAGACGCTGTCATCGTAGGCATCATTGATTAGAGTTTTAAAATAGCCGATTATTTGGCAGTCCAAGCCAATGAGCTTGCAACAGACGCGCATTGGCTTGGATTGCGGATATGCGCGTCAAACTGTTTGAGGGCGAATCCCGTTTGGGATGCGTTTAGTATACTGCTTTTCATATAAAATTGCCTTTTTTGGAGCTTGATTATACAGCGAGTGCAAAATGCCGATTTCGGCATTTCGCGCCATTCAATGGACAGTCAAGCTCCAAAAAAGGAACATTTGATGAAAAGCGGTATAAAAAGGAGCATCAATAGGGCGGTATGTTATGGATCGCAGCATTCAAGAGAAAATCAGGCAAGCAGGAATAGTTGGTGCTGGAGGGGCAGGATTTCCCACCTATCAGAAGATGGCGGATGGAATTGATTCGGTGCTTATCAACGCGGTTGAATGCGAGCCGCTGCTGCATACCGACTATGCGATCCTAAAGCTTCATTTAGATGAGGTTGTACAAGGGGCAAAGCTTCTTGCCGAAGCTCTTGGCGCAAAGCGGACATTGCTTTGCGTTAAGAAAGGCAAGGCCGGCCTTATCGGCTTGGAGGACGGCCAAAGCCTGTCGGCGGGAGTTTTTGCAAAAACTCTTCCGGACGTGTATCCAATGGGCGATGAAATAATAATGATTCATGAAGCCTTGGGAAGAACAGTCCCGCCTGGAAGCCTGCCGTCTTCCGTCGGTTCTGTGGTTGCGAATGCTGAAACCGCATTGAATATTTGGCGGGCGCTTGTCAAGTCAGCGCCAGTTTCTGAAAAATGGCTTACTATAGGCGGAGCGGTCAAGAAAGCCTGCGTCGTGAAGGCGCCTATCGGAGAAAAGGCGTTGGATTTGCTTAAAAGCTTGGGAGAAGGCATTCCGCCTGGGCATGTACTTATAGACGGCGGACCTGCTATGGGCAAGATTGTTAATGTTGCGACAGCAACCGTATCAAAAACAACGAAGGGGCTTATAGTGCTTCCTGCCGACTGCTCTGCGGCCGCAATCAAGAGGATGGACGCAAGCAGGCAGGTTAAGCGCGCTTTATCAGCCTGCTGCCAGTGCACTTTCTGTACGGATCTTTGCCCTAGACAGCTCTTGGGGTATCCTCTAAGGCCGCACGCCTGCATACAGTCGGCTTCTACATCAGGCATGTGCATGCCTGAGTCGATTCTCACAGCCTCGCTGTGCAGCGGCTGCAATTTATGCACGCTGGCCGCATGCTGCCAAGGAGTTGCGCCTTCCATTGTAATCGGGCAAATCCGGAGCGAGCTTATAAAAAATGGCTATTCTTATCATGAGAGCAAGCCTGCGGCTCCTTCTTCCATGCGTCAATACCGCATGGTTCCCTCAAGCCGGTTTGAGAGGCTGGCCGGAGTTTCGCAGTTCGCAGTGGAAGCGCCTTTTATTGGAGCGGCTGTCAATCCAGGCTCAGTGCGGCTTCTGCTGAGGCAGCATTTAGGTCAAGCTTCCGTTCCGATTGTAGAGGCGGGGCAGAAAGTTAAGCGCAATCAGATGATTGCAGAACCTGCGGATGGGCTCTCTGTCGCGCTTCATGCGTCCATAGGGGGGGTAGTCGCGGGAATTGACGAGGGTGGAATCGATGTCTCAGCGGAGTGATGTTATGGAGTACGCCATTGCGGTCTACGAGCTGAAAAGCATAGCGAAAGGGATATTGGCCGCAGACGACGCGCTGAAGACGGCCAGTGTGAAGCTAGTGAGCGCGCAGCCTGTCTGCCCCGGGAAGTTTGAATTGGTGCTGGCTGGACAGCTGGCTGAAATCCAAGCTTCAGGAGAGCGAATTGCGCGGGGGATGGGCGAGTATCTCATTGACAGCATCTGCCTTGGGCGCGTAGACAAGTCCGTTGTGCAGGCTCTGATGGGCTCGCAGCCTCAAACAGAGCCGGGAGCTCTCGGAGTCATTGAAACATTTACAGTCGCTTCCGCCATTATGGCTGCGGATTGCGCGGTAAAATCCGCAAACGTCCAAATTCTGGAACTTCGTGCGGCCAGAGGAATAGCCGGCAAAGGATATGTTCTCTTTACAGGCGATGTTGCGGATGTTTCCGCGGCGATAGAGGCTGGATCAAACTATGCGAAGGAGCAGGCGACATTTATTGCCAGCACATTAATTGCAGCGCCTCACAGCGATTTGTGGACATTCCTTTAGCAGGCTTTTAAGAATAGCCTGAATGCAATGACTCATAGAACGACAGCCTCTTTAAGCCTGCATGCACAAAGAAATCCATATTTTTGACTTAAAATTGCTATAAAGAATGGGCAGTGATTCGCCGAATGTTCGGCCTTGATGCTGGATGATTCATTGAACCGCCATATATACGCTCTATATTCAAGCTCCAAAATAGGCGGTTTCATATGCACTTCAGTATAGCCAGCTTTAAAATCGGCTTAAATGGACAGCATGCATAGAAGCGGCCTGGGGGCTGGCAATCCAGCTTCCAGGCCGCTTTTCGCGGCGCTAAAGGAGATTATTAACGCTAGTGCAGACAGTCTTAAATGCGCTACAGTCCTATTTGGCTATTTACAGGCTAAAAGCATGTCACGCAATTAAGAGCGACAGCACTAGTCCTCAAGCTACTCAACTAAAACTGCAGTGCCCGAGGCTATGACCATAAGCATATTTCCCTGCCCTAGAACTTCGTAGTCAACATCAATGCCTATGACAGCGTTTGCGCCTGCGGAGCGGGCGCGTTCGCTAAGTTCTCCCAAAGCGTTTTTTCTGGCTTCTATGAGTTCGTTTTCATACGATCCCGATCTGCCTCCGAAAATATTAGAGAGCCCTGCGGCGAAATCCTTTAAGAAGTTGACCCCCGCTACGACTTCGCCAAAGATAATGCCTTTGTATTCTTTTATGCGCCTGCCTTCAATCGAGTTTGTCGTTGTGAGGATTATGCCTCTGGACTGAGAGTCTGACATTTAAGTTCCTCCTGCTATGCTATATAATTTCTTTAAATATAAAAAGGTTAAATCCGATGTTATTCTATGTGCTTTAATGCATATTTATGATGTGGCTAGCGCCGATGCCAGAGCCGGTTTTCCATCCAATTCCGATGGCTGGCAAGACTCAGGGGATGCGCCGGATATTTGCCGACATTTATTTGACTTATTGGGGGCTTACCAATTAAAATGCGGGCTTCGCTGCCGCGCAAATCATTTTGCCGCGCTTACCTTGCAATTTCCTTCAGCCTTTGCGCATATTCCTCGCTTAAGGCTTCTATTTTGTCCATTGCGGCGCTCCTAGCTTCTTCAGAGGCTATTTCGCCTTGAGACGCCTCAAAGACTTCGGTTAAGTACTCCTGCGCAAGCCTCTTGAATTCCTCTGAACTCTGAGATGCCATGTCGGAATATTCAGCTGCGTCAGCCTTGGCGGCTTTTGTTGCATCATCAGCCGCCTGCCGGTACTTGGACTCCCACTCGTCAGACCAAGCCTTTACATATTGGCTGTATCTCTCGGCGTACTCTTTGGCGGCCTGCCTATGGCTCTTCGCATATGCTTCGGCGTTTTCAACGTAGTCTTCAGCCAGTCTTTCAGCGGCGTCCCTATATGCTTCGGCAATGCCTTCAATATCGCCATGCTCATAGTCTTCAGCCAATTTTTCAGCGGCGTCCCTATAAGCCTCAGCGTATTCGGAAGCAACCTCCCTATAAGCCTCGGCGTATTCGGAAGCGGAGTCTCTATATGATTCAACAATGCCTTTCACGCCGTCATACCCATAGTCTCTGGATGTCATGACATCATTGCCTTCGGAGAATTCTCCCCTGAAATCTTCCGGCGCAGAAGTAGCCTCTGCAGATATTCTTGCGACATTTCTCTTGAGATTGAAAGCGGCGAATAGAATCAAAGCAAAAAAGAGGGTGCAGATAGCTCCAAAGGCTATTAGAATCATTAGCCGCTTTTTGCTTGATTTTCTGACTATTTGTTCACCGTCATTCGAGTTCACGGCGATCCTCCTCCTAAAATGTGTTTCTTTAGGCTTTCCTGAAACTTATTGTGCAGCAGCCTATGTGATGGCTGCGAGAATAAAATGACGCGCTCCCTTTGGGCGGTACATGTATAATTACGAGCGGAAAGGAAAAAAGTCTTTCGAAGATGGCTTTTGCCTGCCGAATAAGCTTTGTCTGGGCCATTCCTTGGGAATTCAGGCCTAAAATAGGATTAAAGCGTTGATTCATGCATTTAAGACATAGATTCATGCGTTTAAAGCGTTGATCCCTGCATCCGCCGAGTTGCGCCCCCGACGCAATGCTTCGCTGGGCGCCTGCAAATACAGAGGCCGACGCGCAGGCGGATGGGAGAGCGGGAAAGCTTGATTTCAGCATTTCACTGCAGTCTTCGGGTGGGCGTCTGAAGACTTGGTTCGCCTCAGCGCACCATTTAAACCGAATAGCGCTACGTCTTCATGGATTCAGGATTCTTGCTGAATCCATGGGCGGAATGCATCTTAGGGTTATTGAAACTCTCGCTCCCAAGTCGGCCGCATCTATGGTCGCCCATGCGCATGCGGCTTGAATTGAGGCATGTACGCTAGCTCCGCCTTTAAGGGGTTAAAGCGCCAAGGCAAGGGATCGTTGCAATTGACGATGGTCTGCCGCCATATTGCTTTTATCTGTGCGATGGCGGTATCGGTACGAGCCGTATGTGGTTCAGCCCGCCGGAGGACATAGAAAAGAAAACGGTTATTCACAGGGAATATCCGTTCTTCGCGGCATATGACGAGGATGAGCCTATCGGATTTGCCGCATTGAAAATTCATAATGGGTATACCGCTGATACTTTTAATTTAGGTATACCGCTTTTCATCAAATGTTTCTTTTTTGGAGCTTGACTGTCCATTGAGTGGTGCAAAATGCCGAAATCGGCATTTTGCACTCGCTGTATAATCAAGCTCCAAAAAAGGTAATTTTATATGAAAAGCAGTATATATTGGAACAGTATCACAGGCAAGGAACCGGTCATCGTCTATTGAACGCCGCAGAGAGCGATATTGCGTTGATAGTGGCTGCTTGAACCTTACCGTAAAAACGCTTGAAGCTTCCACAGAATATAAGCCTTACTAACGGA
>JAISZB010000381.1 GCA_031269465.1 Clostridiales bacterium
GCCGTCGCTTGCCTAGCCAACCCTCCTTAATAATAATCCCCATATTATGCATATCGGGAATATTATAAAGGAAAATAGGCAGAAATTCAATAGTTTTATGACATTGACTAAATTAGATGCAATATACCATTAATTGTAAATAAACTCATGACTGTCAAGTTGTCGAAGACGGCTGCAAAATAAAATTCGCACCGACCGAAAGCAATTCCCAGCTTTCCGCTTTTTACTTCTTTTGCTACGATACTGTTGATAAACCCTCCTACAGATGCCATAGGGATGTTTTTCCTCTCCCCAAGCTTGCGGACGTAGATGGAGCAAGGGACGGTTGGAGGCGAAGGCGCCGCGCCGCCCATCTCGGCGAAATGCTCGAATCTCTCCGCAGGATCGCCGTCCCGCGCTCTGTCTCGCGGCCGTAGCGCCCTTGTCCCCGCCGATCCTCGCGGCGATGGCCGGCACGCCGGACCCCTCCCCCGAAAGCCTTGATCTCCCCGCGCTTGAACGGCGACAGGCGTTGAAACGTTCGGCCTTCTGCGCTGCGCTTGCATTGATCCATAGGGATCCGCTCCTTCATTTTTAGCTTGACGGTTTTATTCGTCTTTGCCAGTGATTTTAACGATCGCAAAGCAACTTAATATATCGCTTGCTCCACAGGCTGCGCCTCTCCTGTCAATGTATCGCTACTGAGATTGAAACAAACTGCAAAAACTTATAATTTGAAGATGTTTTTTGCATATGTAATGCAAATACTCGACTTTATAGCTGACCTTTGGTATAATATAATCAATTCATTAGGAGATGGTCTTTATGATGCAAAGACAGGAATATCTTAATTCCCTTATAAGTTTTCGGGATAAGGAACTAATCAAAGTCGTAACAGGCATAAGGCGTTGCGGAAAGTCCACGCTGCTTGAACTCTTTCAGGACTATCTGCGCTCACAAGGCGTAACTGATGAGCAAATCATCTCAGTTAATTTTGAAGAAGGCGAGTACGACGAGATAGAAACATACAAACAGCTATACAGTTTTGTCGCCAAGCGACTCCTGCCCGACAAGAAGATGTATATCTTCCTTGACGAGGTTCAGCGCGTGGCAGAATTTCAAAAAGCCGTTGACGGGTTGTATGTCAAGAAAAACTGCGATGTCTATATCACGGGCTCTAACGCCTATCTTCTCAGCGGAGAGCTGGCGACATTGCTTTCAGGGCGGTACGTTGAAATCAAAATGTTGCCGTTGTCGTT
Organism: Clostridiales bacterium; assembly: GCA_031269465.1. GTDB lineage: Bacteria > Bacillota > Clostridia > Lachnospirales > WQUN01 > JAISWZ01. The sequence goes on from JAISZB010000381.1 coordinate 1,239, forward strand.
TAAGGAGTACGTTTCAAACTTCCCTGAAAACACAAACCTTGAACGCCTGTATGCCAACTATATCCATAATAGCGCATTCCCATATGCTCTTGAAATTCCAAAACAGAAAGACAGGCGACAATATCTGCAAGGTATTTATGACACCGTAGTATTGAAAGACATCGTGGCGCGCAAGAGATTTCCCGATATTGCTATGCTCAAAAGTGTTGTCCGATTTATGTTTGACAACATCGGAAACACTTGCTCCACAAAAAACGTTGCAGACGCAATGACATCGGCAGGCAGAAAGATAGCTGTTCATACGGTAGAAAGCTATCTGTCCGCGTTAACCGAAAGTTTTATACTGTATCAAATCGGTCGATACGACATAAAGGGCAAGCAGTACCTTAAAACGGGAGATAAATACTACGCCGTCGATATTGGTTTGCGCTACGCCTTGCTTGGTACACAAAAAGCGGATTTGGGCCATATCCTTGAAAATGTTGTGTTTCTTGAACTCATTAGGCGAGATTATGAGGTTTATATAGGCAAGGTGAGAAGTTCAGAGGTTGACTTTATCGCAATCGGTGATGAGGGCGAGGAATATTACCAAGTCGCTTACACCGTAATAGATGCGACAGGTGAAACCTTGCGACGTGAGCTTGCGCCATTAGACGCGATCAGCGACCACAATCCGAAATATCTGTTGACGATGGATTACACTCCTCTAACATCCCACAACGGAATCAAGCAGATAAATGTACTTGATTGGCTTTTGAAATAAGCGCTCAAAAAAGCCCAAAGGACAAGCTGGGAAATAGTCTAGCCTGTCCTTTGCTTTTTTGCAAAGAAATTTTCTTTGCCTCCACATCAAGTCGATTGCCTTAAACATGTGTATTTTCAGATGGAGAGGGTAATCAGCTTATCGCCGTATACAGCGATCGCGACTGCGTCATAAAAAGAAATAGCCTTGCAATGGCTAACAAACTCTTCAAACTCCGCTTCATCGTCTAGGTTCACAATCTCATGATACGGAAAGTCGGCGGAATTGGCCTTGAATACGGCGAGTATCTCATACACGCCGAACCTGGCGCTGGCGTCGAAGTGGATAAACGGATGCTCCCGCCAAAAATCCGCGTCCTTGCAACTCTCCAACGCGCAGAACATCTTGCCGGATTTCATATGACGACCGAAATCGTAGTGTTGTCGCTCTGCGGATCAATCGAACGCCGTAATCTGTGTATTTACTGTCATAGCCATGCTTTAGTTAAGAATTCGGGCGTTCTGGATACTGCATTAAGGGATAAATTAGCGACGTACCGTCAATGGCAATCCAGCCAACATAAAAAAGGGGAACTCCCGCCATCCAGCCTTCCCCCCCAAAAAAGCCTAATATCTGGAACAGATGCTTTTTTCAGTTGCAACTGTATTTTTTCATTAGGATTTTACTCTGAATATCAACAAGATTCGTTCTAAAGCAAGGAGCGCGGGGATTGCTTTCTTTATTTCAGCAGGCTAGAACGAACGATCCGCACTCTGCCGTTGTCCTGTTCTTCATCGCGGCAGAGACATGATACATGTATTCTACAACGCTCTTTATAACTTCATTATAAATTATCATTCATTGTTTTTTTTAACTCTAGCGCTGAAGGCCTTTCCATTGAGCGAATTTATGATGATGTGAATGGCTTAAACGCATGAAAAGACGCTTCCTTGGCATCGGTTTTCTGCTCACAGGCCGTAAAGGCTAATATTTATGATTCGTTCTTAAACAGATAAGAAGAGCAAAGATCTTCGCAAAAGGATAACTTGATAGAGCCGTAAATTGTTAATTGTCGCTTATGATAAGGTGAGTTATCGTTTTAAGACGATAACTCACCAATGCATTCAGGAGAATGCAAATCTAGATTTGAGCAAAGTTTTGGGACGCAAACAAATGCTTAAAATAACTTTTTATTTTCTTTAAATTACCATTATACTCATTTAATAGCTTATTTTAAGCTATCCACAGAAATGAGTTTTCTTTAGACTTAGAGACAAAGTATTATTTACCTGTAATAAGCTTGCCAAATTTAGACATCCTATATAGTAGAGTTTAATGCGCGGGGTGCTAAAGGGGTGGGGTTGAGGCATGCCACCCAAATCCCCGTATACATTTATTTTGATCCCGTCTATTGCAAAGAGATGTAGGATTGTTTTTTTCTCTGCATCCCAAAAGCCAACAGACTCTTAGAATATGCAATGCCAACGCGTTCGTCATTCTGGCATGCAAACTGCAGCCATAACATCTCATCGCCTATATCCGGCCAAATGCGTCTATTTTGGAGCTTATTTATCCATGGAGAAACTGGATGATTAAGCTGTTCTCGCGCTGGAAATGCAGTATAAGACTAATTAGTTTGTTGCAAAATAAAAGAGATAATCTAGCGCTTATGCTGTATTATCATCATCCATTCAAAATGATCAATGCTTGCCAATCAATAATTAATGACTCTTTGTCGATCCTCTAGAAGGTTTCATAAAGTGCGCGCTTTCAAAAGCATCGTCTAACGCCTAAGGCCTCTGATCATTGATGATTTGCAGTCAAATATACCGATTTTGAGGTCTGAATAAATGTGCGAAATGACAATTATAAAATCCGACCTCAAAACCGGAACTTTCCAACGCGCAAATCATTATCGATAAAAATGCTTTTTGAGTTTATTCGGCATCTGATAAAAAGAATATTTCAAGCGTCTTAAAGCCTTCTCTGCCAATTTCTCGATAAGCGTTCGCGAATTTTTACATTTCATTTGTATTAGCTAATATGTTTATAAAAATTTTATAGGAGGCGAAAATGTTGAATGAACAAATTGATCAGTTGATCCTTGACTCTTTGGAAGACGGCGTTTATTGCGTCGACACCGGCATAACGATTCTTCGATGGAATAGCACTGCAGAGAGGATCACAGGCTATAAGCGATCCGATATGATTGGCCGGAAGTGCTTCGGGGGGTTGATGTGCCATCTTGACAGCAACGAAGTTCCGCTGTGCTCTGCTGGATGTCCTTTGGTTGCTACAGTCCATGACGGCGAATTAAGGGCGGCGGCGGCTTTCGTTCGAAGCGCTGATGGAGATCGGATCCCTGTTCAAGTGAAAGTAGCGCCGGTATATGGCGAAAACAAGGAAATAGTCGCTGGAATCGCTACCCTGTCCAAGCAAGCCAAAGATAGCGACATGGTTGACATGCTGGCAAAAACCGCTATGACGGACAAGCTAACCAAACTATATAACCGCGGTTATTTTGAGGGTGAGCTTAATGTTTTGCTTGAGAGAATGAGAGACAGTAAAGATCTGAAACTCGCTCTGTTCTTCTTTGACATTGACAATTTCAGCAAGTTTAACAACACATACGGCCATGACGTTGGAGACAAGGTTCTGAGTGAAGTCTCTGGCGCATTGCAGAGAAGTCTGCGAAAGCCGGATATAGTATGCCGTTGGGGCGGCGAGGAATTCGTTGGCTTATGTCAAATACGGCAGGAATCGTCATTGCCGATGATCGGGCAAAAAGTTCAGAAGATCATTGAAAACACAATCATCGATGTTGACCGAAATGTACTGTCCGTAACCGCTTCAGTCGGAGTTACTCTTGTCACGAAGGAAGACACTGTTGAAACTGCGGTTCAAAGAGCTGACGGGCTGATGTACCAAAGCAAGAAGAACGGGAAAAACCGCTACACAGCAGGATGAACTGAGTGAATGCAATAAGAGGGCTGCGCTCAGATAGCCGTTTGGAGTTCATTTTAGTACTTGCATCGCTATACCGATTTGCGGTCATATGTACCTAATATGGAGCCTTATTATACAGAGCCTCAATGTATAATAAGGCTCCATATTAGGTACATATGCAAATCAGTATAACCTGTGAAACATTTGAACAGCGCGGTGATCAAAGCTGCATGCAATAATCATCTGTCTTTTAATGGCTCCAAGCCCCTAAACCTTTGAGTTAATCTCAATGCTCCTCATCCGACTTTGGATGGACTATACTAATACGGCAAAGGAAACAATAGCATCCTATTGTTTCCTTTTTTTCTTGCGCATCTGTTCTTTATTCAGGTCTGCAACGAAAAATGCGCCTCTGAGACATTCGGACATATAGCTTAATATTCCCCATTATTTGCATATCGTATTGAAAAGAGGAGATACTATGAGAAAAAGTGCTAGGCTCTCAATCTATCTTTTTTATCCCTTGATAAGCCGTATATATAAATCATAGATAGGCTGTTCAAAAAGCGAAGCCGCAAATGCGGCTATGCACATATAAGGGCCGAATGGGATCTCTATCCCGCTTTTAACAGCTTTTCCTAATAATTTCATGATTATGATGCCCATTACGGAAATGTAGAAAGAAAGAAGCATGGTCTCCACGCTTCCTCGAAGCCCAAGCGCAAAACCAATGGAAGCCATTAACTCGACGTCTCCAAATCCAAATGCCTCTTTTTTATAAAAAGCCTTTGCAATTAGGTATATAGCCAAATAAACTCCAAAGCCTAAAAAGCCTCCCAGTAAATGACTGGTTATAGGCTGTTTCAACCATAGAATGCAAGCCAGAAATAAGACTGAAAATACAGCCAAAACTGACTCGGCAATCAGCATGCTCTTGAAATCCATTATGGCGACAATCAAAAGCATTGACCACAAAGCCGAATAGAAAACCGCGCCTATGATGCTTGGCTGCGTCAGCCATGCTAGCGCAAACAGCAGACCGGTAACAAGCTCTATGACCGGGTACTGCGCTGATATACTATCTTTGCAGTACCTGCATCTGCCGCCTAGAAACAGCCAGCTGAAAATGGGGACAAGATCGGCTGCATTGAGGGGATGCCCGCATTTGGCGCACATTGACCGGCCTTTGGAGATTGGTATGTCATTTGGAATCCTGTATAAAACTACATTATAGAAGCTGCCGAATACAACGCCAAATATGGTGAAAACAAATAGGATCACCGTATTATACATGCTTAATCATCCTCATCAAATAATATTACTATTAGTTGCATATTGAGGCATGAATATGTATTCGTTTGAGGATTTCCATATTTTAATAGCTAAAAGGCAGAGCGCTTAATGATCGATAATTCTTATTAGTCAAAAAAAGAATAGTTAAAGTAAGAAGAATATTTGTCGAAGTATAATATGTGTAAACTATGCATCTGGTGAAGGGATAGCTGCTAATGATTACCAGAAAAAAGCTTGGCGACGTGCTGGTAAGCCTTAACATGCTTACAGAAGAGCAGCTGAAAGAATGCCTGCGCATTCAGGCCTCCAGCAACATGATGATTGGCGAAATACTAGTGGCGAAGGGATACATCCGCAAAGAGCAGCTGCAATCCGCGCTGGAGTTTCAGCAGGGCGTCCTTTATGCAGAATTGAGCATGATGGAGCTAGACCCTAAAATCACAAATTTGATAAGCGCCCAAGTAGCAAGACGCCACAGCATGATTCCAATACTGATTGAAAATAACGCGCTGTTGGTCGCCATGGCTGATCCATTTGACATCATCGCTCGCGATGACGCGAAAATCATCACCGGCTACAGGATTGTGCCTGTAATGAGCGCCCGCGACGACATCGAAAGGGCAATCGGATTATGTTATTCTTCATCTGAGGATGTCCAAAAGACAATCGACGAGATAAACGAAACAGATTTCATGGACGAAAAGGATCTGCAACTTAGGCAGCTGGAACAGGCTAGCGAGGACGAAGTCGCGAGAGCTCCAATAGTCAAATTAGTCAATGCCATAATGCTTCACGCAGTCAATATAAGAGCCAGCGATATCCATATTGAGAGCTTTGACAAGAACACAATCATCCGCTGCCGGATAGACGGCGCCTTAAGAGAGATGATGAATCTTCCAAAAGCCTCTCATGCGTCTATTGTGACAAGAATCAAAATCCTGGGCGGGATGGATATCGCTGAGACGAGAAAGCCTCAGGATGGCCGCATTGAGTCCGTAATCGACGGAACAAACATTGACATGCGCATTTCCGTGCTTCCTACCGTCTCTGGAGAGAAAGTGGTCATAAGGATTTTGAGATCCTCAAGCATTCTGGTCACCAGAGAGCAGCTGGGGTTCTCCTTGACTAATTCCGCCCGCTTTGACCAAGTCCTTAGATCCCCAGAAGGAATAATACTTCTGACAGGTCCCACCGGAAGCGGCAAGACAACAACCCTTTACACTGTTTTGAGGGAGCTGAACAAACCGACTGTCAATATCATAACAGTTGAAGATCCTGTTGAATACAAGCTAGCGGGCATAAACCAGGTGCAAGTCAACGCCAAAGCCGGGCTTTCTTTCGCTGCCGGGCTTAGATCGATACTCCGCCAGGATCCAGACATTGTCATGGTCGGTGAGATACGCGACCAAGAAACCGCCGAAATCGCTGTAAGAGCAGCCATAACAGGCCATCTTGTCCTTTCCACCATCCACACGAATGACGCCTCCAGCACTATTTCAAGGTTATTGGATATGGGATGCGAACCATTCATGGTATCATCCGCCCTTAAAGGCGTTATAGCCCAACGCCTTGTGAAGAAAATCTGCCCCCGCTGCATCGCCAAGCGCATGTCCACATCAGAGGAGACTATGATGCTGGGGCTTAATAATCCTATCACGCTAAGCTACGGCACGGGTTGCCAAAACTGCAACAACACGGGGTATTTTGGAAGGCAAGGCATCCATGAGATTCTTGTGGCTGACAGGGATTTGCGCACCATGATAACCAATGGCTCATCATCCGATGAGATAAAAGAGCGGGCAAGGGAAACCGGAATGAGAACGCTGGCTGATTCGGCTAAGGAACTTGTGCTGGAAGGCAAAACCACAATAGAGGAGATGAATAGGGTGGCGTTTAGCCTAGATGATTAGCCATCGCTATTTTGCGTTTAGGTTTACCTTGTTCCTAATCAGGGACGAATTCCAGCAAAACTCAAAGCAAAGTTCTTTTGCGCTCTGTTTTTGGTTCCACGCTGATTTCTTTTAAGAAAACATCGGGCTAAAACTCAGACGAGTTAAAAAGCGGCTGAAAGGATGTCATTGAATGCATATAAACGAGTTGCTGGCAAAGGCTGTTTCTTGCGGCGCTTCAGATATCCATGTCACAGCGGGAATTGAAGCGATATCCAGGGTTCATGGACAGCTTGTGAAATTGAGCGAGAGTGCATACAGCATAGCGGACACCTTGAATATAGTCAAGCAGATACTCTCGGAAAAGGAGCTGATGACATTCGCTGAAACAGGTGAATACGACTGTTCTTACTCCATTAATGGGGTCTCCCGTTTTCGCGTCAATATATTTCGGCAGAGGGACAGCTGCGCAATCGCCTTTCGCGTTGTCGCCAACACCATTCCCTCCATGGAGAAGCTGGGCCTTCCTCCAATCCTCACTGAGCTCGCCAAGAAGCCCCGCGGACTCATATTGGTCACAGGCCCCACCGGAAGCGGAAAGTCAACAAGCCTGGCAGCCATGATAGACTACATGAATGTCACAAAGAACTGCCACATCATAACAATAGAAGATCCTATAGAATATTTGCACAAGCATAAGAAATGCATCGTAAACCAACGACAGATAGGAAGAGATTCCCTTAGCTTCAGCAATGCGCTCAGAAGCGCGCTCCGCCAGGATCCAGACGTTATCCTAATCGGAGAAATGCGGGATCTCGAAACAATATCCATAGCGCTGACCGCAGCCGAAACAGGCCATCTTGTTCTTTCAACACTGCATACCATAGGCGCAGCCAAGACTGTGGACCGCATTATAGACGTTTTTGAGCCGAACCAGCAGCCCCAAATAAGAGTTCAGCTGGCCTCGGTCATTGAGGCTGTGATTTCCCAGCAAATACTGCCAAGGAAAGATGTGGCCGGACGCGTTGCCGCATTCGAGGTCATGGTTGCGAATACGCCAATCCGCGCCTTAATACGTGAAGGCAAGACCCATCAGATACAATCCGTTATACAAACGGCGTTGAAAGACGGCATGCAGACTATGGACAACTCTCTTCTCGAGCTGCATTGGAAAGGCGCAATAAGCGCCGAAGAGCTCTTGTCCCACTGCGTTGACACAGACATGGTTTCGCGCCAGCTTGGAATAATCTGAATTGGAGAGGTGATGATATGAAATTCAAATACAAGGCGGTTGATAAAGTCGGCCAGATTATGCATGGCGGCATTGAAGCCTTAAGCGAAACAGAGGCTATCAACCTCATACAGGGCAAGAGTTTGCGCTTGATTCAGCTTGATTTGGATGAGGATACTCCTAAGGACATAACGATCTCGTTTTTAGAGCCAAAGGTAAAGACGGCGGATTTAACCGTTTTTTGCAAGCAGCTGTCCACCATGCTAAACGCAGGCATTCCTGTGAGCCGCGCTCTTGACATACTGGCTAGCCAGACGACCAACAAGACAATGAAGCAGGCCTTGACTCAAGTGTCCAGCCACATCAAGCAGGGCATGACTCTTTCCAAGGCAATGAGGCGTTTTAGAAAAATATTCCCGCCCCTGCTCCTTAACATGGTTGAGTCAGGCGAGCTCACGGGAAAGTTGGATGAAGTGCTGGCTCGGATGCAAGTGCACTATGAAAAAGAAAACCGAATAAACAGCAAAATAAAGGGCGCCATGATTTACCCTATTGTGCTGACGACTCTTACTGTAGCAGTCATGATTGTTATGCTCACATTTGTCATGCCTATGTTTGCTGATATTTTCTCGGCATCAACACTTCCGCTCCCAACTCGCATCATGCTAGGGGCAAGCGACATTCTGCGCAATTACTGGTATATAATCATAGCAGCCGTTGCTGCTTTCGTTTATGGCTTTAAGATGTTCAAGAAATCAAAGGAAGGCAGGCGCATCTATGACAATGCTCTGCTGACCCTTCCAATAATCGGCAAGTTGATGTCGACAATCATAACCGCCCGCTTCACAAGGACTCTCTCAACTCTTCTATCCAGCGGAGTGTCCATTATCAAGGCGCTTGAATCCGCGACTGAAATAACCAACAATGTGATAGTGATGAAGGATATGTCGGGAGTCATCAATAACGTCAAAAAAGGCGTTGCCCTTAGCGCTCTTTTGAAGAGGGTGCAGACATTTCCGCCCATGATGGTTTCCATGCTGTCGATAGGCGAGGAGACTGGAGCCATTGACGACATGCTTTCAAAGACAGCCGACTTCTATGACGATGAGTTGGAGGTGGCATTAAGCAAGCTGGTTGCGCTGCTCGAGCCTTTAATGATTGTTGTCATGGGAGTTGGCATTGGAGGCATTGTAATAGCGATGTACTTGCCAATGTTTGACATGTTTAACAACATTCAGATGTAAACCTACTCTAATGTTTTATCGCTAAGCGTCCGATATATAAATTGCAAGACAGTAATCCGATTCGACAAAGCTTCTAAACATCAAATGGAATTCTCTTATTAATTGCATAAGCTTGGCCGTTCGCCTGAAAGCCGAAGAGCCGTAAATCTCCAGGGCCTTCGAAATTATCAGCCTCGCCTCAAGCGATGCGGCGCGGATGCGCCTTAAGGCCTACATAAGAAAAACTTGAAGCTTGTCCGCAAGCAAAGCGCAATGCCGCAAATTTGGGATTTTCTAAATTGCGTATGGCTGGATACAAACTTCCAGGCCCATTTGCGCACAAGCTCTCAGGAGATGAAGTCCGCTTCGCCAAATAAAAATCCAGGAGGCATACTATGAAATTGAAGAAAAGAAAAGGCTTCACCTTGGTTGAGCTCCTCGTCGTCGTCGCAATCATCGGAATCCTGACCACGATAGCGGTCCCCAGGTTCCTGTCCATGACCCAGGGCTCCAGAACCGCCGCCGTCCA
>JAISZB010000042.1 GCA_031269465.1 Clostridiales bacterium
AAGGAACCGGTCATCGTCTATTGAACGCCGCAGAGAGCGATATTGCGTTGATAGTGGCTGCTTGAACCTTACCGTAAAAACGCTTGAAGCTTCCACAGAATATAAGCCTTACTAACGGATGCGGGCATTCTATAAAAATATGGGATTCGTTCCGCTCGAGGTATTCATGACGCTTTGGAGCGAAGAAAACCCATGCTAGTTTTTGGCTAAGCTGTTAGTCGGCGGCAGTACGCGCAGCAAGTATGGCCTCGCCTTTTGGCCTGCCCTCGACAAACTCGCTTCAGAATCGAAAACCGCTATCGGCCGCCCCAAGGGCAGTCATCACCCGAAGTGCCCGCATCTTGTATACCCTGTTGATTACGGCTGTCTTGTTAACGCATCATCAATGGACGGCGGCGGAATAGATGTCTGGAGAGGTACAAACGGCAATACCGCAGACGCGATTATCTGCACGGTTGATTTGATGAAACGCGACAGCGAAATCAAAATCCTTATAGGATGCGACGAGGACGAAAAGCGGCTTGTGTTGGAGATGCATAACAACAGCGAGTGCATGAAGGGGCTGTTGATTCGGAGGGACAGATAATGCCTGAATGCATATCATCACTTCGCAAGTTGGCAGGACACGCTCCCGTTCTCCAATGCGGCGCGATAATGGTTGTTGGGGATTTCACGGCGGAAGCGTTGAATTGGATGAAATTATTGAAGATACGACAAAACGCGAACTCTTTGAGGAAACCGGATTGACCGCGCAGAAACATGAATTGTTCGGGGTATTCTCCGGGTCTGAACTGCACTACGTTTATCAGAACGGCGATGAGGTTTCCAATTCCGATATCGTCTACCTGTGTCGTGAGTATTCCGGCGAATTGAATCCAAACAAAATAGAGGTCAATGAACTACGGTTTTTTTCTGGTTATGAAATATCTGAGAACATATCGCCGCAATAAAGAAAAGTTTTAATTGTAAATTTGCATATCGTATAAACCGAAAAAAGAAATCTCGATCATCCAGTATGAATGCAAATATCACGACAATATGTTGTTCTGCTTTCTTGAGGCAAAAGATGATGTCTAAGATTACGCTCCTTCCAATCAATGGAGTAAACCATCATTGAGGGAAGATTTGCTAGATATTGAACATAACTATTTTGACTTGACAGTCATGAGTTTATTTACAAATAATGGTATATTTCATCTAATTTAGTCAATGTCATAAAACTATTGAATTTCTGCCTATTTTTCTTTATAATATTCCCGATATGCATGCGGGAAGATGCCCGGAGCCGCGGCCGCACGCCGGGATTCCGGGGATTCTTCGAAGCCTGGATTCATACGGGGGCATATGTTTTGATGCATGGGCCTCGCTGCAGGGAGCCCGCTGAAATTATTCTCAGCTCCCATAGTAATAGAACTCCATAATAAGATCAGCGGCATGATCAGAAAATTCTCAGCCGGCTCCAGCCCCCTTGATGTGCATAATATAGACCGCTGCCATGAGGCGGCTGCCGCTGTGGCTGATGAATTTATACTTAATAATGATAATGACTCAGAAGGCAAAAAGGGCGGTAAGGGCGGCAAATCCGATACACACAGCGTCGAAAAGAAGAAAGCCGATAAGGACGGCGAATCGGCGCGCATAGCCCGCATGGCCGCAGATGCCGGGATTCTGGCCGCATCCATGGGAATAGGCCGCTTTCTCGCGCTTGATCGCCATTTCATGTCCGAAACGGCCTTTTTGATCTCAGAGAGGTTGTTCGGCGGAGCGGCCGGCGCGGCGGCGCGCGCAAAGCTCGGAAGCGCCGCCTGTGAACCCACCCGCGGGCGAGCGGGAAAGTCGGGCGGATCCAAAAAGGAACATTTAATGAAAATCGGTATAGCTGCAAATCTGATAAATCACTTGCGTCACCTCATGTTCGCAAATAATATCCTTTCCGTATTCAACTCCAGCTGTACGCTTGACTATTCCTGATGAACAAGTATATAAACTCATTATTTGCCAACCATTGCATCCAAACATTTCTTTCTGGCAAGCCACCAGTATAAGATCAAAAATTTTAATCAATAATTAGCGCGAGAATTATCATATTTAGCAGTTATAATAGTAGATGCATAATCAACCGAGATCAATGGCTTTCAAGCTTCAAGAACCTTTAGCTTGACGGGAATAGGTATAAATAAATATGCATGAGAATAAATAAAGTCAATGCTTTTCAGTTTGTTTTTTAAAGACCAATATTGCAAGCAATTTATAGCAGTAATGCTTATTTTTCCCATAACCCATGAAAACAAGCCTAATTTCAACGTTTCTCTGTAACTCAATTTCTATCCATTGTTGACAATGAAGACGAAATAATTTAAAATTCGTATATCAGCATTTTTAATCCATCTGAAAACGTTGCCTGCTTAAATTCCTAGCTAAATGTCCTTCTTTAATAAAGTCATAATATGCCACTAAATTCCATTGCTATGAACTATTATGAAAAATCTGCATTTGAGTTTATAAATTTGATTTATGCTCAACCAGCTGAACTTACACCCATAAGGCATTAATCATTTTGACTTTTCAAGGCCGCTCGCCTTTGAAAGATAAAATATTTGCTCGCGATCGGACAGGCGTCTGGCAAAATCCTGATGCCACTTACTCTCATGAGAATGCTTGCAAGCTGAATTCCCATGATGACAGCCTCTTCGCCAGCCATATGTTAAGGAGGAATTTTCATATGCCACAAGCCCCCAATTTGTCAAACAACGCCTTGAACGCAGGCTTGGACAAAGGCGTCGTTAAGAAAGTCATTCCTATGTTTTTCCTCATAGACATGTCAGGCTCAATGTACGGGAGCCGGATTGCCGCAGTCAACAACGCAATGAACCAGCTATGGCCGGAACTCAAGAAAGTGCAAGGCCAGGAAAAGCTTTTTGACATCAAAATCCGCATCATAACCTTCGGCTTGAACGGAGCCCAGTGGAAAGTCGGAAGCCCCAACAGCGGCGTCCTGGCGGATGACTTTGTCTGGAACGACATTCCGATAACCGCCCCGGACGGCGGAACCCCTACCGACCAGGCGATCGAGCTCCTTCTTACCTGCATCAATGACAACGTCTATAGAGAATACATTGGCAGGCGATTCGCATTGCCGTTTATAATGCTAGTGACAGACGGAGAAAGCAACTCTCAAGCCGATTTCAAGGCTGCCGTCGATAAGCTTCTGGAAACCCGGATAGGCCAGAGCGCCATCTTGTGCGCCATAGGAATCGACACTGCCAACAATCCCGACGCTGCAGACGAAATAAAGATATTCGCCAGAAACGGATTCCGCCACTGCGACGACATGGAACTCAGCAAAATCGCTGAGCTTATAAGCACAGCCACATTCAGAACCATTAAATTGTCAAATGATCAGACTCCGAAAGATGGCAATGTGGTTGATGTATTCAATGATCCAGATACATTTTAAAGCCATGAATCCTATGCCTATTTGCATATGAAGCTCCTGCTTGGGAGCTTGAGCATATCAACTCCAGAACTGGCACGCTTAACGCGAATCGGCATAGCCTGAACTTATACTGATTTTCATAGAAAATTACCTTTTTTGGAGCTTGATTATACAGCGAGTGCAAAATGCCGATATCAATCGCACCACTCAATTGACAGTCATGCTCCAAAAAAGGAACATTTGATGAAAATCGGTATAATTGCCCCCTGATGTTGATTCTCCGATTTTGAAGCCTGATTGCGCAAAGAGAAACTGGATTGTCAGGCCCAGAATAGGCACATTGGAATGCGCATCAGCAGACAAGGCATACGCATCCGCATGCAACCCGATTCTCAAGCGCCCATCAGCATATATGGAAAATCAGTAAAATGATCGCTCATTATATTGACTTTCTTGCCCGCCTAAAGACAAGAAAAAGGTGATCAAATGAAAGATGAAACTGGCGCAAACTCAGATTACGCTTTAAAAATCACCAGATGCCATGACTTTATCCACAACCCGGAAACCAGCATGACCGGGATTGCCATTTCCGTCCAGGGAAGAAGCCATGTCCTGGACGGACATCAATGCGAGGATTTCAGCGGAGTCAAAATTGAAGGAAGCCACCCTGTTTTCGCTGTTGCAGATGGTCATTCCAGCGCCAAAAAAAGCTTCTACGGCTCCAAGTTCGCCGTCGAGTCCGTAATGGAACTCATCAAGTCCTTTGAAGCCGCTGCTCTTAGTGATAGCGACATTATAAGATTTTTTCGCGCAAGGCATGCATATAAGCTTCTTCTTGACATTTGGATTGAAAAAGTGAAAGCGGCAGAAAATGCCGCAGGCATTGAACTCGATTTTTCAGAGAAGCTGAAAATCGCTTCAGCCTACGGCTCAACCCTTCTTTGCTCGGTTTTGTGCCAAAGAGCCGTCATCTGCTTCGCCATAGGAGACGGCGGCTTTTTCGCCATGAACAGCAACAAGAAGGATCTTCTTGACATAATGTCTCTCTGCGACTTTAACACTATCGGAGATGCAGTAAACACCTCCATGTGCGACCTGTCTCCCGACGCCTTTTTGACTTCGGTAATTCCAAGAGGCGTCTATGACGGCGTCATGATCATGAGCGACGGCTTTGAAAAGCCTTGGGAAGGAACCGGACGCTTCGAAAGGATAAATGAGCTGAGGGATGTCTCAATAGGAAAAGATATGGATGATCTGCTATACGATTTCATCATTAACTACGCCCACCCTGTCGAAAGCGACGATGTCACCCTTGTACTTGGGGATTTTCCCAGTAGGCGTCCGCTCGCTTAAGATGACTCATCTTAAATGCCTCATTAAAGCAAATCAAGACGCTCTTCTCCTTAAATGCCTGGAGCCTCGCGGGTCATTCTAGCTGGAGGTTTGGAAATGGATGTTGCAATCAATTACGGTTTGAACTATTCATATCAGCAACTGCAGGACGGAGGAGTAAAGTATCAGTATTTCGACTATTTTTCAGCGTCTCCCTCCGAACTTGAGAAAATATTTTCGAAATTGAAACGTCAAAGCCCCATGCCTGGCATACTGTTGCCTGAAGCATCTCTTTCCGACGGAGTTCTTGCGCTCAGCTACCCATTTTTGAAAGAGGACAAGCTCCTCTTCAGCTCAGTGTTTTGCCGGGAGTACAAAATAAAGGACAGTTTCGGAAGACCGGTTGCAAAGAGGATTCAGGGAGGCTTCAAGCGGTCTTTGACGCCTGAGATGCGCATAGCCATAGCAATGCAGCTTTGCAACATATTCAAGCTGCTCGAAAAGGCTGGCATTGAAATACTCAATCCAAGCGAAGATGCCATCCTCTACGACATCAAGCAAGAGCAGGCATATTTTGACGTCCTGCCTGCAGTTCTCCCGCTAACCGAAGAAATGCGGCAGTTCGTAGAGTCCGTGCATAAAGACTTCTATATTTGCTATGCTGGAAAAAATGATCATATGCAGTACAACCGGTACTTCCTATCGATGCTCCTATACAGGCTGCTTGCGGGAAATGTCATGCTTGGCGATCTAAGCGAGAAGCAGATAAGGGAAGGAGAGCCAAGCCAGTCATTTTCCTTTCCTAGAAACGGGCTCTTTTCAGAGTTTGCTGATAATTGCAAAGCAGCCGTTCAGGATGGAAATATGCCGGCGGCGCAGTATTTTTCTGCGGATTACTGGAAGAGCGCTATAATCTCAAATAGATGCGTCTGCGGGAAAGGCTTGTTTAGACTTGCCCCTTCACCGCATCTATGCAGCGCCTGCGGCAAGGAAAACATCGGGTATGCAGAGTCTGTCAATACCGGAGTAAAAGCCACGCTCATTGGAGTTCCGGAAGGCAAGGCTGAGTCAACCGAGTATCTGCCGTCCCACTTTAAGCTTAAAGACAAAGAAGGGTATATTTTCAAGCTCCTTCGCGGGTCGGATTCAAACGGCAGCTTCAGATGCGCGTTGCTTTTCTCTCCAACAAGCAAAGTTTTCGTGCGTGATAAGAACATAGCGAAGCTTCGGAGCATTACAGAGAGAAATTCCAATGGCACCAGCAAAATCCTTGAGATTGACATTACAATGAAGCATATGTTCGTCATAATCAATGACGAACCCTTCAACCTCTACTTCAATATCTAAAGCGAATGCTTCATCTTTGATTCTGATTTATAAGGACGCGTTCAAGAAGCAAATAGCGGTCAAGGTATGGCGCGTTTGAACGCGTCCTTATCAAGCGCAAAAAACGAATGTCGTTTGCCTTTGCAGTCCAGATGATTTGATCTTTAATTATTTCCTGTTGCCTTTGTCGTCCCTCTTCCCCGCGATTTTACGAAAGGAAGTGCATCATGGCAAAATCCAAGCTTTCTGTCAATCAGGTGATAACTAGCGGCAGAAACAGCTATACAATAGTAAAAGCGTTAAATGATACGGGCAGCCAGGGAGGAATATATCTTGCCTCAGACAAAAGCGGCCAGAGCTGCGTACTTAAATGGTACTGGCGCAATGACGCAGCGCAAAGCGGAAACATAGAGAAAATGACTCAAAGCGGGTTGCCCGAACAATTGATGAGACTGAGGGGCATAAAGTTTCTATGGCCTCTGGACTATGTCTCAAACAACGAATCTTTCGGGTATATATTGGAGTACATAGACACATCGCCGCGCTACAACTATGAAAGCGTAATGATTCATGAGGGCAAGGGCGGCGCGCTGTGGGATCATGAGTTTCTCTGCAGGATGAGCCTCATCCTTCTTGAAGGCTTTCACAAGCTGCACGCCTCAGGCTACTGCTTCATGGATGTCAGCAGGGACAACATCTCTTTTAGCGATGCGGGAGATATCGTAGTTTTCGATCCGGACTGCATCCGCGTCAATGATCCTGACGAGCTTGACCCCGCGAAGAAGAACAGCCCTGTAGATGGAACGCCAGGCTTCATCGCTCCTGAAATACTCCGCAGGGAAAACAACCCCAATACTCGCACAGATCTCTGGCAGCTTTCCGTGCTTTTATTTCTTTTATGGGTCAAGCATCACCCTCTGGATGGAGAGCTTGTCCTGGAAGATGAAAAGTACAATGACATAAACCTCCTGAGCAAGGATCCCAAATTCATCTTTGATCGCGCCAAGAAAGACAACTGCGTCGAAGGCGACATGGAGGAGTTCGGCTACGTAAATACATGGTGGCTGCTGACTCCAGAGCCTATGAGGGAGATGTTCTTAAAGGCCTTCACGACAGGCTGCGATCCACAGAACCGCTTGTTTGAATTCGCATGGAAAAACGCGATTGATGATGTCAGGGCCAATTATCTAGGCAAATGCCCCTCATGCGGACGCCTGGTCAATAAGTATGCGCAGCTGTGCATCTGCTGCCGCAAACCTTTGCCGAAGCAGCATCCTCCGGTTAAGGCGCCTGTGGCGGCCAATCCGACTCAAGCGGCAAAGCCCCCTAGCTCGCAATCCTACACCGGAGTTTGCCTCCTAGTCTTCGAGGAGGGAAAAAGAGTGAAGACGATTCCCATTAAAAATAGCGCGGTTTTCTATGGCAGGGATTTATCCAAAATGCTTGACGGCAAGAAAAAATACGGCTCCATTGTTGAAAGCCCCCAAAATCCTTCCATCATAGGATTAAGGAATGAAACTTCAACTCCGTGGACTTGCATCAAGGCGGACGGGAAATCCTTCACTGTCGGAAACGGCTCCAGCATGATCATCAAGCATAGAAACAAGTTCATCATTGAAACAGATTCCGGCAAAGTCGGAATAAGCATATTCGATTTCGGATAGAACGCGTGAAATATCCTTCTGAAGCAAAGAGCAGCCGAACGCAGGCGCAAAATGCTTGTCAAGCTTTTGCGCCTGCCCAAAAAACTATTCTTCATTTCAATTTCATCGTCCCTATCTTAAGCTTCATGAAGGGCGAAAGGCGGAAAATGAATGAACGCCAATGGCGGTGTCATATTAGTTTATGATTATCAGATACTTATTAAGATTCTGGAGTACAGCGAAGGCCAGCGTTTCTTCGGCACAGATCTCTCATCCACCCTGCCGGATGAACTATTAGGCCTTTTAGGAGAAATTGTGTCCTACGACGGCATTCTATGGTACACAAACGCCTCAAATTACAGCATGAACTTCAATTGCCAAGGCCCCGACGGCCCCATCAACGGCGTTTTAAGGCCAGGACAGCAAATACCCCTGGACGGGCCGGCTAATGTGTCTCTGAACGATCGCTACATTTTATCGCTGCAAAAAGATTACCCCGAGATCTCATTGCCGCAGTCTCAGGATGCGTCTCCAGGCATCAAGGAGGCTCAAGAAATCCTGGCTCAAGAGCTGGCGGCGCAGGCCTTCACCGAAGGCAGAAAGCAATTGGATAAAGCGCTCAGGGACTTGAGCGTCAATATGGAGGAAACTGTAAACGCTTTTCGGGTTATGGAAGCGCGGCTTTGGAGCAAGCCTTTCACTGAGCTTACTGAAAGGCTTCGTGAAATAGACAGTTTCATAGAATATTTAGGCTACAACAACGCAAACCCTCAAGTCTTCTTGAAAAATGTGCAATTCATGAGAAAAAAGCTGGCAAAAACTCTCTCAAGGCTTGGAATAGTCGAATATTTCCCATCAAGGGGAGACATTTTTGATCCAATGCTTCATGAAGACATAGATCCAACATCACAAGGCGTTGACTTGACGATAGATGAAATCAGGGAGCCCGGGTACAGAACTGACATGGGCGTTCTACTCAAGGCGACTGTAGTTACTGTCATGCATTCAGGTTGAAAAAGCATTTAGGTTGAAAAAGCATTTAGGTTGAAAAAGCGTTTAGGTTGAAAAAGCGTTAGGTTGAAAAAGCGTTTAGGTTGAAAAAGCATTTAGGTGAAATCGCCCCAGATTGAAAGCGCGTTTTGGCCGAAAAAGCGAGATTGAAACGCGCATTAGGTTAAAAACTCATTTAAACCCCAAGCTCATTTGGCTGAAACTTCATTTTGATCCAAAACGCGTTAGATCTATAAAGCGTTAGGCTGAAACTTATTAACTATACAGCTTTGCAGTCAAATGCATTGATTTTGGCGCCTGATTATCTATTGAAGAGTGCGAAATGACTATATCCACATTTCGCACTAACTGTACAATCAGACATCAAAATCGGAACTTTTCAACTAAAAGCAGTATATATAGGGCTAAATCCAGATATCTATGCAGCGGGAGGGAGAGACATAAAGAAATTATCAATGGGAATTGATTTCGGAACCTGCTTTTCATTTCCAGCCGTCTTCATAAATAATGAACCAAGATCGCTCCTGCCCACAAGAATAAATGGAGGCAACAGAGGAATACCCTCTGTCTTTTACCGAGACTCTAAAGTCGGAGAGCTTGCAGGCATAAAAGCCGAGCAGTACGGCGAGAGAAATCCGGACTGCTCGGTGACCCAAGTTAAGAGAGAGATTTCTTCCGGGCGCTACATACTTGACTCTAAAGCGTACACAGCCTCAGAAGTCTGCAGCAGAATACTTAAGGAAGTAGTTTCGCTTGCAAACGAGCAGCTTGAAGTTGAGTATCGCCAAAGCGCCATCTATGAAGCAGTTCTGGCTGTGCCTGTAAGCTACGGCGACAAAGAGAGGACGCTTCTAAGGCAAGCGGCTCAGCTTCCCAAAAAGAGCGGCGGCCCCGGGCTTTCCATTAAGTGCTTCATACAAGAGCCTGTTGCCGCCGCCATCGACTATAGCGAAATGATTTCCTCCGCAGATCATGTGCTTGTGTACGACCTGGGAGGAGGAACCTTTGATGTCGCCCTTATTGTTCCTACTCCACGCGAATTCCACCCATACAAAGTAGTAGACTTCGATGGCGCGAACATAGGCGGGAAAGACTTTGATCAGGCATTCTGCGATTTTCTTGAGAAGAAATTCAGAAGCCATGAGCATATAGAACCCTGCTCTACCAAGCGCGGCAGAGCGGCGCTTCTAAAAGCGGCTCGCACTGCGAAGGAAGAGCTAAGCGGAAGCTTGTCAGCCCCGGTCGAGATCCAGCAGGATGGCCTGTACTATGAAGTAGAAGCGACAAGGGAAGAATTCTCGGCGGTAATAAACCCTCTCCTTCAAAAAACCTTGGATAAGACCAAGGCTCTTGTAGAGAGAAATCATCTGATGGGAGCCAAATACCTGCAAGTTGTGCTTGTAGGCGGAAGCTCTTACATGCCCCAGGTTAGAGCGGGGCTTGAGAAGGCGCTTGGCTCTTCCGTAAGAATACACCTTCACCGTCCGGACAAGGCCATCGCCTTTGGCGCCTCCAGGTTTGCCGACAATGACAACATAGTCATGCAACTTGCGCCCTACTCTTATGGAATCGGTGCATACCTGAACAACATCGACGGCATTACAAACCTCATTTTCGCAAAAACTCCGCTTCCTACCAAAACCGGCGTAAAGGAATTCATTACCCGTGCGGACAACCTATCAAGCCAAGAAATTGTAGTATACCAGAATGTCTCTCCAAACACCAGGGTAGATTTCACCGAGGCGGAAAAAACCATGGACGCAACCTTGAGATTCTCCAAGGCTGTGCCTAGAGGCACAAGCATTCATGTGGAAATGCTTCTAGAAAAAGACGGCACTCTTGCCATCAAAGTCATAGATCCGGCTACCGGCAAATATGGAGAGAACTCGGTAAATATAATCCGTACATAAAAGAAGGCTATTAGGTTGGCCGTCCGCTTTCAAGGCATGCCGATTTTCATCAAATGTTCCTTTTTAGCTTGACTATCCATTGAGCGGTGCGAAATGCCGATATCCATCGCATCCCTATACAATATGATTCATACGCTAATCAGCATATGCCGATTAGCATTCATATATGCACCTGATTTAGAGCTTGATTATCCACTTGAGTTGTGGGGTAATTGCATGAGGCAATTATCAAGCGGGTTAAAAAAAATAATAGAGGCGGAAAAGGATCTGCTCTGCGGCGTGTGCAGCGTGAAAAGCGCCCAAGAAGCGTCGGAAGCCCTGGACGCAGGGGCGCGGTTTATTATCCTTTCTGTTTTTGACGAAAGCATCTGCAATGAGTGTCTCAGGCGCGGAGTAACCGTGTTTCCGTTCTGTGAAAACGTGGAACAGGTGGAAAAGGCCCGCTCCCTGTCATTGGG
>JAISZB010000177.1 GCA_031269465.1 Clostridiales bacterium
TCATTGATAAGTTTTGCAAATTTAAATAAATATTCTCTTCAATTTTGAACTTTTCTGCAAGAACTTTATGCTCTTTTGACAGGTGAATAATGCAAATAGAGTTGTCGGAACAGTTCCAAAAATTCTCTGATTTTCGGCGTCAGAATTATTAGAAAACTTGCTCGGGGCGATATTATTATTTTTGAGCGTGATGAGCGATTGCTAGTAAAACGAGTCGCGGCGCTGCCGGAGGATATTGTACTGGTTAGATCGCAAGTTCTTATTGTACCAGACGGCTGCCGCTGGGTATTAGGCGATAATCAGGATGAATCCGTAGATTCGCGTTCCTGGGACGATCCGTTTGTACCGGAAGAGTGGGGCATCGCAAAGCTGTGGTCGTCGAACTGACAATTCCGCACAACAAATGCAGAACAATTATTTGTTAGCTATATCCTCCACATATCCCCGAACTAATGGCGCATATTTGATAAAGTCCTTTGCCATATCTTCCGTCCATACCATTCCAGGCATGGCGTACCTTGCGGCAACAACGTATTTTGATAGAAACTTAACTGCTTAGGGCTCAACCCATACTTAATCGCGCGTCAAAACGCCGTCTATATCCAGCGGCGCGCCTACACCACGCTGACTCATGGCCACCGCGACATTGTCTTTGGGGTGAATTTTGATAACGCTCATAATAAGGCCCTCACGGCGTCAGCCATACCAGTTTCGCGAATGCTTTGCAAAGCGCCAGCCACAGACTTAGACAAACCCGGTATTTGCGTTAAATCCCTTCCCCAAAAATCTATTCTGCCTAAAAATGCTTCCGTAAACTCATTAGCCGGCTGTTTATTATTTTCAACAAAAAATAGAAGTTCCGGCGTGTCATCCAAAATCCCATAGGGGATATCACCGCGCACCGCTATCAGTTTGTTTTCTGAATTAAGCTCTCCAGAATAAAAGGACATGGGCGCTGCCAGGGAAAAACATAGAAACTTCGGTAAAGAACCAGTCTTGGCCTGTGTCTCAAGTATCGTCGGCAGCATGCGGGCTTTATATTTAGAGATAGAATTGAGCGCGATCGAAAGCAGGTTGTGTTT
Organism: Clostridiales bacterium; assembly: GCA_031269465.1. GTDB lineage: Bacteria > Bacillota > Clostridia > Lachnospirales > WQUN01 > JAISWZ01. The sequence goes on from JAISZB010000177.1 coordinate 1,083, forward strand.
GATAAAATGGTTTTCGGACCGTTCCATCTCAGAATCAGCAAATTGACGTACTCTTCCGCCGGCAGGGGAACCATTGGGGCAAGTTCGCCGTATACGGCTTTCTGCAAAAAAAGCGCTCATAGTTTTGTCATTCATCATCTCGCCAACCGTAGTCAGCTCGGTTAGGTAAGCCGCAAAAACCGAAGCAGTATGCGCGCCGTTTGAGAGACGCACCTTGCGTTCCTGATAGGGTCTCAAATTCTTTTTGAAAATAACGGGAAGGCTCGTCTTGTCCAAAGGGAATTCTTTCCCAACAGATCCCGGATTTTCGCATTCGATTACCCACAGCGCGAAAGGGTCGCCAGCGACCAAAAGCCTGCCTGTATAACCGCATTTTTTCTCCAGCGTTCCGGCTTCATCCTTTGGATACCCGGTGACGATGCGATCCACAAGCGTGCCGCAAAATACATTGCATTCAGTCAGCCATGATCGAAAGGCGTCCGGCAATTTCCATGCACTGTCAGTTCTAGACAGCATTGCTTTAATTTCAAGCCGTTATTTTCGACTAATTCTACCTGCAGAATGATCAATCCTTTGCCCAGTGCTCCGTTAAAAGCGAGATATCGTTCGTACAGAAACTTTGATTTCAGGGCACAGAGCTGTATAATCCCATTCGCTATGCAGTTTATCATAACAAAACTTTCAGTAGCTCTATATGTACTGATGATTTCCTAGTCCTTTTCATCCGTTATCATGGCTAGTTTTTCAGCGGTCGCTTTGGCAGGCTCAAATGGGTTCAAAGCCTGTATAAGGCTATTCCAAAAATGATATTCAAGCCCAGCCATACATTGGTTGAAAGCCCTGAAAAACACTTCGATTTTGTAGCGATTAGCCGTACATTGAATAATCTGTTCCGGACGCGAATTTAAATCTGTGCAAGCCAGAATGCTCTCCACAACATATATGCCCTAAAGGTTATTGCGATTTCAGTGAATCAGTAAATTCTTAAAAAGTTATTTGCAGTATAAGAAATTAAGTGATGAATAACAGGCTCTCAGCATGAAGAAATGTTCTTGAAGATGAAGCCTAAACAATGGGATTAATCGCGTTTGGGAAGCGGGTTTTCCAAGGCGCGATTGATATCGGCATTTCTCGCTCATTGTTTAATCCGACCTCGAAATCTGAACTTTGGGGCGCAAGTCAGTATAATAAGATTCATATGCTCGCTTGCTGGATTTTCATCTCAACGCAAAAAGCCGCTGGCGCTCCAAGATGCTCACCGCGCCAGCGGACAGCCGAAATTGCTTCTATTATCAAGCTGAGGAACAGCTATAACTGATGCGTTTTTTGCCAATGGGCGCTTGCCTAAGCGCATAACTTAAGGATTGTAAAACCCCATATATCAGGTGAAGAAAAACGCGGAAATTTGAAACGCCCGCCTAAAGAGCCTCAGCTACAGAATTCTCTTCTCGTTCCAGAATATGTATCTCCAAGTACGGCATGATCCTTCTGAATGACTCCACTCCGTTCTCACCGCTGAAACCGGAATTCGCGGGGGATTCTCCAAGAACAACGGCTGTTATTCCTTCCTCTCTTATGAAGCGCCTTATGGTTTTCAGTACGTTTTGCCCCAATATTGCGTGTACGGTGCCGCCGCGCTCCGATCCGTAGCTGAAAAGCCATTCAAGCAGATGCGACGATTCTTCTGTATCAAAGATGTTGTTGCCTTGCTTGACATGGAGTATATGGAGCTCTCCGCCGTTTTTATCCACGATTTCGTATCCTTTGTCAATAAGGCGTTTTCCATTTGTCTGAGGTGTGATGCATGCCAAGACTTTTTTCATAGCATTTCGCGCGCAAACCCTGAATAATGATGTTGGAAGCAATGCATTTTATCATTAATCATCGTAGCGCCGCGCCAAGAAGCTCTAGAAAATCCGCATCTAAGCAAGGGCAGGGTTTACGCACTTCCTCCTATCGATTATTATTGTCTTGCCTAAGGATAATTCCGCAAGCCGTCCGCAAATCGCGCCTTGGACAAGCGCAGTTCAGGGAGGTCATGCAGGAATTCAATTCAAGTTGAGAACAATCAAGCTGAAAGCAATCAAACCCGCATGCAAAATTCAGATGTCGGAGCGGTGTTTAATGCTTCATAATTATAACATTAAGCATGCTGATTTGCAGTAAAATTCTAGATTAGGAAATTTGTATGCAAATCAGAAAAACGACTATGACTTTAGCTCAGCAACCCAAAGCAAAATATGAAGCTTATGAACCGACATGAGAATTCCAGAATCATTGATATACAGATTAGCAGTAAACTGCAACTGTTTTGGACCATGATTATCCAGTGAGACATTGCATAATCATGCTCTAGAATTATGGAGCTCCGACTGATGAGCTAATGATGCAGACATTTCAGGCTTTTGATACGCAGCCAGCTGCACTGATTTTGGAGCTTGATTATCCCATAGAGGCGCTGTATAATGAGTCAAAATCGGAACTTACATATGCATATCAGTATATTAATGAGGGTGGAATGCTGTGCCGGCGCGCTTAAAATCTCATCGATTCCGTAGCGTGATATCTGTTTTCAAGGCGCGAAATGCCGATATCAATCGTTCTCGCAGTATAATCAAGCCGCAAAATGGAAACATTCCACGCGCATCAGTATATGTTTTAACAATCCATCTCGTGCGCGAGAATTTGCAGGTTGGCGCAATGAGAGCGGGCCGTGGCGCAGCGAGGAGAATTCTAAAAGCGGGAAATCCGGTTCTGGCGCGGCATCTGCGTGATCACCACAAATCGCTCATTTGCGCTGCGCTTCATGGGGTTCGCCGAGAGCGCGGCATCTGCGAATGGTGATATTAAACATGAGATATTCCCACTATCAATTATACCATAGAAGAGAATTACCGCAAGCTTTACAGATGTGCCATGCAGTCAGATTTCCAGATTGCCATGCGGCTCAAAAATCGGCGCATTGACGCCGATTTGCATCCAAGCGGCCCGGTGTTATGGAATCGAACTTTCATATGCAAATCAGCTGCGCTTTTAGGAGCGCCTGCATTCATGCCGCAGTTACAGCAGCAACGAGCCTGTTGAGATCGTCTTCATTTAGAGACTCTTTTTCCAAAAGCTCCTTTGCGATACTTGAGAGAAGCTCTTTATGGCATGTCAAAAAAGACTTTGCGCATTCGTACAGCTCATCCAAAAGCCGCGCGCATTCCTCATGAGCTGAGGCTTCAGTATGCATAAGGCTTTCGCCCATCCCATACTTGGTCACATAATCCTTTACCAGCGCAACAGATTTTTCTATGTCGTTCGATGCGCCTGTCGTTATGTTCTCAGAACCGAAAAACAGCTCCTCTGACGCCCTACCCGCCAAGTTCATCATTATTTGGCATTTAAGCTCTTTTTTTGTGCAGAACATTTTATCGGGCGGTATGTTGACGCAGAATCCGCCAGCGCCTCTTGAGCTGGGGATGATTGTTATTTTCGCCACTGTGCTTGCGGGACAGAGAAGCTTTGCCGCAAGGGCATGCCCTGACTCGTGGAAAGCGGTAATGCGCCTTTCAAGCTCCAATATTCCGCTTCTGTCCTTTTTCTCGCTTCCCGCGAGAACCGTATAATATGCTTTGTTAACATCTTCGAGTTCAATCTTTTCAGCCAAGCGTTTTGCGGCGAAAATGGCTGCTTCATTTAAAAGGCTTTCAAGCATGGCCCCGCTGAAGAAGACAGTCTGCTTGGCCAGCGAATCAATATCCACTTCCTCTGAAAAGGGCTTGTTGCTTTGATGAAGCCTCAGGATGCTTTTTCTGGCTTGGAGATCCGGAAGCCCGATTTCTACCTGGCGATCGAAGCGGCCTGGCCGAAGGAGAGCCTCATCCAGTATGTCCAAGCGATTTGTCGCAGCTATTACAACAATTCCCTCTTCACTTGAAAATCCAGACATTTCGGTTAGAAGGGCGTTTAAAGCCTGTTCGCGCTCGTCGTTTCCGCCCTGCGCTCCTACGCTTCTCTTTTTTCCGAGCGCGTCTATTTCATCTATGAAGATGACGGCCTTGCCGTCATTTTTAGCTTTCTGGAACAGCTCCCTTATACGCGCCGCTCCGACTCCAACATACATCTGAACGAAATCTGAGCCGCCGACAGCATAGAACGGGGCTTCCGCCTCTCCGGCGATGGCTTTGGCCATCAAGGTCTTGCCAGTACCGGGAGGGCCGTAGAAAATCACGCCTCTGGGCATGCGCGCGCCGAAGCGTGAATACTTTTCAGGATTTTTGAGAAAATCTACTATGTCTGAGACGCTGTCCTTCGCTTCTTCATTTCCAGCTATGTCGTTAAAGCGCGCAAAATGCCTGCTTTGATCAGTTGACTCCTGCACGTTCAAAGCCATCGCCGACTTCGGGGACTGCCTGTTTGAGGCTTTATAGACAAAAACTAGCACGCTGCAAAAAAAGACGGCGCTCAACACGCTGCCGGCTACATCCCCCGCAGAAGTCGAGGATCCTTCAGAAACGCTGACTCCTTTAAGGAGAAGCTCCTCCTTTAGGCTTGGATTCCTTGGATTGTCGGTAATATGATAGGCTCCGCCCAATGCTTTGAATGTGAACTGAGCTCCGTCTGAAAGCGTTGCTTCGATTACATGGCCTTTCTCCAGCATTTGGAGGAACTCCGTGTAGGCGACAGCCTCAGGGCGCTCCGCTGTCTTCATGCACGCCGCGAATATGATGCCTGCCGTGACAAGCAAAACCGCATAAGCTTTTATTGCGTTTGCAGAGAGAAACCTTTTCATTACATTACCCCCCTTGTTTAGACGGACATCTCCTATGACGCCAAAGAAACAGTTTATGTAAACATTATACATGAATATCAGCCTTTTCTCCAATGCAACTTATGGAAATGGATTATAGACAGACTTCTGAGAGGGTGGTAAAATGAGTGTGAAAGAACAGAGGGAACCAGCTTTCAAAGATGCGGACGGCATTTCTGCCTGCATATGGCAATATATGCCGATATTCAATATATAAACTGGCTTGCATATGATAGTTCATATTTTGCCGTTTGACTGCACATAGAGCGAAATGCCGATATCAATCGCGCCTTGCAAGTGACCTTTCAAGCTCCAAAAAGGCATGTTGATTTGCACTAAAAGTTCTGATTTTGAGGACAATGCTAAGCGGACAGCCTGACCTCAAAATCGCCGCATCTGGCTGCTATACCGCTTTGCTGTCAAATGTACCGATTTTGATGCCTGACAGGGTGCGAAACGACTATATCCACATTTCGCATTAATTGAATAATCCGACATTAAAATCGGAACTATCCAATGCAAAGCAGTATAATCAGCATGCATATGACAGCAAATCTGTATAAACGCGGATCAGAATCGTTTAGCTCTGACCATGCGGATGCGCAATCTATACTGATTTTCATAGGAAACTGCCTTTTTTGGAGCTTGATTATACAGCGAGCGCGATTGAGTTCGGCAATTAGCGCCTTGAAAGTGGATAATCAAGCTCCAAAAAGAACACAATGGATGACATCGGTCTAGGCCCCGATTTTGGTTGCTCCGAAATCAGCTTGCCTATGCGCATCAGCATGAATTCAGGCTCGTTATGGATGAAACCGAGAAAAATTCCTCTCTTTGATTGATGCGATTAGATGGAATCGTTTCCTGAAGGATTCTTTGGAGGGAAGCCTATGTCAATTTGGATGCTTCGAAGCACAGACGCCGATTTGCCTCTCATGTCCAAAACTTTAGGCATCAGCGAGACGGCGGCTTTGATAATGGCCAACCGAGGCGTAAGAAGCAAAAAAACCTGCCAGCGCTTCATGCATCCGGATCTTCGCTTGCTAGGAGATGCGCATGCCATGAAGGACATGGCCAAGGCATGCGAAATGCTTGAGCAGAGCCTGTCTGACAAGGAAAAAATAGCGGTTTTCGGAGACTTTGACGTTGACGGAGTCATGAGCACCGTTATACTTATAAAGCTTCTGCGGGAATGCGGCGCAGATGCTGAATTCCTTATACCGATGAGAAGCGAAAATGGATATGGATTAAGCGACGATATGATTAAAGCCATCGTGTCGATGGGCGCGAAGCTTTTGATCTGCTGCGACAACGGCATAGCCGCGAGAGAAGAGATTCTGGAGGCCAAACGGCTGGGCATTAAGACAATTGTAATCGATCACCATGAGCCTAACTTTATTGAGGATGAAAACGGCGCAAGAACAGATTTAATTCCTGAAGCAGACTGCGTCATAGATCCAAAGCAGCAGTCTTGCGGCTATCCCTTCAAGCAGTTCTGCGCAGCCGGCCTGTCTTTTCGGTTTGCGGAAGCTTTCTGCAGCTTGATTGGGAGGAACTTCTTGGCTCGGGAAGAATGCCTGGTGTTTGCGGCAGTGGCTACTGTCTGTGACATTGTGCCCCTTCTTGAAGAAAATAGGATCTTGGTCAAGAGCGGGTTGGATGTTTTGAACAGATGCAAGCAGATAAACGCGGGCTTGTGGCATCTGATGCTGGAGAAGAAAATAAGCGATAAGAAATTGTCTGTTTTCGACATAGGCTTCTTGCTGGGGCCTTGCATAAACGCCTCAGGCAGGCTTTCTTCCGCTCAAAACGCCGTGAAGCTGTTTCTGACCGAAGATACCAGAAAAGCAGCGGAACTTGCGCGCGCGCTTTCTGAACTCAACGAGACACGCAAAGAGATGACGGAACTTGCCGTCGACAAGGCTATGGACAGAATCTTTTCCGATGAAGCCAGTGAAATTGACAAGGTTGTCGTCATCTATGACGAGAGCATAAACGAAAGCATAGCAGGCATTGTGGCGGGGAGAATAAAAGAGGCCTTATCGCGTCCGGTTGTAGTTTTGACCAAAGGCGAGAAGCATGTGAAGGGATCTGCCAGATCAATTGAAGGCTACAGCATCTTTGACGCTCTTAACAAGAACAGGGATTTATTCGTGCGCTTCGGCGGCCACGCGATGGCTGCGGGGGTGACGCTTGAAGAAAAAAGCGTAGAGCCGCTCAGGATCAGGCTTAATGCGGACTGCCCCCTGTGCGAGGATGACTTCAAAACAACGCTGTACATAGACAAGCTCTTTGAGCTTCCGGAGGCGACATTGGAGCTTGCCGAAGAGATTGCCTCTCTTGCGCCGTTTGGCAAAGGCAATCCTGAGCCGATGTTTCAGGCCAAAGCCCTTCGGCCCGAGTCTATCAGGATGATAGAGGACAAAAACATGATGATCCTGACATTTCCCGTTGCAAGCTGCCGCAAGATCAGGGCGGTGTGCTTCAGGAAAAATGATGTGTTCAGAGTGCAGATAGAGGAGCTTTTCAGCCAGGCGGAATGCGAAAATATCTTCGCGGGAAATTTTATGAACGCCCCGTTTAAAATGGACATCGTCTGCACCATAGAGGTCAATTCCTACAGAAACATTGTGAGCGCGCAGCTTGGAATCAAGGATTTCAGAATACGCAAGGGATGATCAAGGCATTTTGCCTTGCAATCATGGCCTAATAAAGCGAGGTGGCAATTATGGATTTAAGGGATGCTATACGCACTATACCAGACTTTCCTCAACCTGGCGTTCTATTCAGAGACATCACTACCATGCTCAAGGATCCGGACGCTCTTCAGCTTGCTGTTGACGCGATCAAGGAAAAGCTTGACGGCGTTGGCTTCGACCTGGTGCTTGGTCCGGAGTCTCGAGGATTCATCTTCGGAGTGCCGGTGGCCTACAGCTTGCACAAGGGCTTCATTCCAGTCAGGAAGGCCGGAAAGCTTCCTGCAGCTACTATCAGCAAAAGCTATGACCTGGAGTACGGAGCCTCAGTCATAGAAATTCATAAGGATGCAATCATCCCCGGACAAAAGGTTGTTGTAATAGACGACCTTCTCGCGACTGGCGGCACCTGCAGGGCGTTGGCCGAAATGGTGGAGGACGCTGGAGGAGTGATTGCCGCAATGGTCTTTCTCATTGAGCTTGAAGGCCTTAAGGGCAGGAATCTGCTCGGAAAATACAAAGTAGATTCAATCATCAAGTATTAAAGAAGCTTTCTAAGACATCATGGCCTTTTAAGGCGCCCTTCAAGAAGCATTTGGAAGTCTGGCGTTTATATTGCAGCTTGAAAAGCTATGCCGATTTGCAGCAGTGTTCCTGTTCAGGAGTTTGATTATACGCTTTCCTCTATATGCTGATTTTCATAGAAGACTGCTTTTTTTGGAGCTTGAAAATACAGAGAGTGCGAAATGCCTATATCAATCACGTCTCTATGGACAGTCAAGCTCCAAAAGAGGAACATTTGATGAAAATCGGTATAATCAAACTCCAAAACAAGCAGTTTCATATGAACATCAGCATGCGAAAGCGTCCTAAAGAGCGCTTGAGCCACAAAGATAGCTTCTGACAGCTTTTTTTGAACATTCAAAAATAGGCGCGTTTGATTGCGTATCGACTTAAATGGGAAAAATTAGGGGAATAAATATGCGCTTTTCTTTTATTTTGACGCTGTATTTGGACTCAACCCCTTAAAGGAATTTAGAGCGCCTTGAAGCGGCCGAAGGAGCTGAGCTCTCATTCCAGCTGCGGCTTGGAGCCTTGCGATTGAAACGCTCCGGGGACGATGAAGGAAAGATGGCCCCTAAAATAAGAGAAAGCAAAAGGAGAATTCTTTTTGACTCAAATCGCTAAAAACAAGCCTTATGGCAGAATGGGCATCATCGCCCTTAAAAGCTTCAAGGAGATGGGGGTGAAGGTAGACGGGCAAATCCTCCGGGCCAGACAGGGAAACGTAGGCTTCACCCATGAAGAGGATGCTCTGCCGGAAACCTATTTGGTATCAACGGACGAGATCCGCTTCTCTAACGGAGAAGGCAAGGTCAAGCTCTCGAATTCCGCCAGGGGAAAGGACATCTACATCCTAGCGGATGTGGGCAACTACAGCTGCACGTACGACATGTACGGCTTCAGGAACCATATGGGTCCGGATGAGCACTTCCAGGATATAAAGCGAACTTTGAGCGCCATAGGCGGCAAGTCCAGAAGGACGACTGTCATAATGCCAAGGCTCTACGCTTCAAGGCAGCATCGCAGAAAATCCAGGGAATCCCTGGACTGCGCCATAGCGCTTCAAGAGTTGGAGAATATGGGCGTAAAGACTATAATCACCTTCGATGTGCACGACCCTAACATTCAAAACGCGATACCATTGGTTTCATTTGAAAATCTCTACCCGACTTATGACATTGTGCGTGCTATAGTGACATCTGAAAATGATCTCCAGCTGGATCGGGATCACCTTATGGTCATAAGCCCGGATACAGGAGCCATGGACAGGGCGATTTACTATTCAAGCGTCTTGGGGCTGGACATTGGCTTGTTCTTCAAGCGTCGGGATCTTCGAACTCTCGTAAACGGCAGCAATCCGATAATCACTCACGAATACATGGGAAAGCCTGTTGACGGGATGGACGTTTTGATAGTGGATGACATGATAGCTTCTGGAGAATCGGTTTTGGACATAGCCGAGGAGCTCAAGAAAAGAAATGCGAGACGGATATTTGTCGCCGCGACATTCGCTCAATTCACGGACGGGCTGGCCAAGTTCAACGAGTACTGCGAAAAAGGCTTGTTTACTAGGGTATATTCCACAAACTTGACGTATCTTCCTCCTGAGGCTAAAGCGGCGCCTTGGTTCAAGGAAGTGGACATGTCTGGATTCATAGCCAGGCTCATAGACAATTTGAATTATGACAAGTCAGTTGCGCCGCTCAAAGATGCGACCAGCATCATTAAGGATCTGCTGGAGGAGAATTATGGCCTACACAGCTTTATATCGCAAGCTGCGCCCTCAGTTTTTTGAAGATGTAATTGGACAGGCAGCCATAATGCAAACTCTTAAAAATCAACTGAAGAGCGGCAGAGTGTCGCATGCTTACCTTTTCTGCGGCACGCACGGCACCGGAAAGACCTCTACGGCGAAAATATTCGCTAAAGCGGTCAACTGCCCCCACGCTTCAGGGGGAGAACCTTGCAATGCCTGCCAAACCTGCGAGGAAATAACTCAACAGCGGTTCATGAGCGTAGTCGAAATCGATGCCGCCAGCAATAACGGCGTCGACAACATCCGCGACATCCGCGAGGAGGTAAAATACCCGCCGACTGAAGGAAAATACAAGGTATATATTATAGATGAAGTCCATATGCTCTCCACTGGCGCGTTCAATGCGCTTTTAAAGACTCTCGAGGAACCGCCTCCCCATGTAGTGTTCATACTTGCCACTACTGATCCGCAGAAGCTTCCAGCAACCATCCTCTCAAGATGCCAGCGTTTTGACTTCAAGCGCATAACAACTGAAGACATGATAGCCTACTTGAGGGAGTGCCTGAGTCAAGAGCAGGTGAATTTCGAGGAGGACGCCTTAAGATACGTCGCTGAAGTTTCTGATGGCGCAATGCGGGATGCGTTAAGCCTCATTGATCAGTGCATGTCGTTTTACTTTGAAGAGGACATAACTCTGGAAAAAGTTTTAGCTCTTCTGGGAGCATCTGATCCAGCAACTCTCTTTGAATTCGCGCAGGCTTTGATAGACGGCGACAGCACGGCTGCTATCGAGATGATTCAGTCAATGGCAATGGAAGGCAGAGACGCAATGCAGTTTGCCTCTGATATAATACAGCATTTCAGAAATCTCTTGGTTGCGGCGTCAGTTGAGAAGAAAACCTTGGCGCTGGACTTCTCAGAAGAGAGGGTTAATAAGTACAGGACGCAAGGAAAAAAGGCTTCAAGGCATATGATTATAAGCTGCATCAACTCCTTTTCCTCTTTAATCAATCAGATGCGCTACTCTTCTAACGCCCGGATGCTGCTTGAGGTCGCTTCCATAAAGATCTGCAACCCTGCAGGAAACGAAAGCCTCTCGGAAGTATCTGAACGTCTAAGCATTCTGGAGGAGCAGATTAAATCCTTTGAATCCTCAAAGCATTCCGACATTGCCAAGCTTCTCGCGAGGTATTCCGACGTTGCGTCGAAAGATGAGCAATCAACGCCGGAAAGCTATATAAACCTTAAGGCTGTCGCGGCGCCTCCGCCAAGGCAGAAGGCTGTTCCGGAAGACATAGAGGCAATCATAAAAAATTGGGGAGATTTTATAAAGCGCTTTAATACTCCTCTAACGCAGTTCCTTGCCGAATGCGCACCCGGGTACTTGGAAGGCGGAGCTCTTCAAATAGTCTGCCAGGACGAGACTATGAGATCGTGCATTGCAAAATGCCTTGACGAGATAAAAAGCGTCTTGGCGCAAACATACCGCAAAGAATTCGATGTTAGGATAACTGTGGAGAATGAATACACCTCGTCGCACAGGAAGCTTTACGGAGAAAGGGATTCTTTGTTTGAAAGCATGCAGGAAAGAATCAAAATGAATATTCTTTGGGAGTGATTATAGATGGCTAAAGGCTATGGCGGGAACCCGATGGGCGGCGCTAATATGAATATGATTAAGCAAGTTCAGAAAATGCAAAAGCAAGTGGAGCAAATGCAGGCCGAGCTGGAAAAGAAGACGCTGGAAATCACCTCCGGGGGCGGAGCGGTCAAAGTTGTAATTGACGGCAAGAAGCAAATACAAGAGCTTACTTTGTCCGCGGATATTGTGGATCCTAATGATATTGAGCTTTTGCAGGATCTGCTGATATCGGCTGTAAATGAAGCTGTCAGGCAAGTGGAGGAGCTGATTCAGAATCAGATGAGCGCTTTGACTGGAGGCATTGGACTGCCTAAAGGGCTGTTTTAGATGAATGTTTATGGGAATAGAATTACCAGGCTCATCGAGGAGTTCACAAAGCTCCCAGGTATAGGAGGCAAATCTGCGCAAAGGCTCGCCTTTTACATCATCAATCAGCCGCTTGCCAAAGCTGAGGCGCTCTCTGACGCGATATTGGATGCCAAGCGAAATGTAGTTCACTGCTCTGTATGCTGCAGCCTGACTGACTCTGATCCCTGCGTCATATGCTCCAATGAGTCGCGCAACAGGCATGTGATTATGGTGGTGGAAGATCCGCGCGATTTGGCGGCGTATGAGCGCACAAACAATTTCAAGGGCCTTTACCATGTACTGCACGGCGCCCTTTCTCCAATGAACGGCGTAGGGCCTAATGATCTGAAGCTGAAGGAGCTTCTTGGCAGAATCGACAAGGATGGCGCCCAGGAGCTGATAATTGCTACAAACCCCAATGTGGAAGGCGAAGCTACCGCAATGTACATCAGAAATCTCATAAAGCCTCTGGGCGTGAAAGTCACGCGCATAGCGCATGGAGTCCCTGTAGGCGGGGATCTTGAATATGTGGATGAGGTGACTCTGTCCAGAGCGCTAGAGGGTCGGCGGGACATGTAATGGCGCTTGCCGCTACCTAAGGCAAATGAGCGCTTAAATGTTAGACGCGTCTGTTTTGGAGCTTGATTATCCGCTCAATCATGGCATAATCAAGCTCCAAGCGCATGCGCGGGAATTGCGGTTTGGCGGAATCCGGGGCTGTTTCCCGCACAGCCCTGCGCGGCCAGGAGCATAAAAACGGATTTAAAGCTGAAAGATAGAGTTTATGCCTGCGATTGCGGCAACCTGCTGGATGGGGATTTAAACTCCGCCGCCAGCCTTGAAAGATGCGTTCAATATAAAAAGCTTGGAAATGACTCATACCGTGGGCTAGTACTAGAATCTGCGCCTGTGGAGCGCCTTATCAAACTGCAGCAACCTCGGCCATGCAGGGCGCATTGAAGCAGGAAAACTTTAAATACATGTATTTCTACATGTTTCAGTTATACTGATTTGCATATGAAACTGCCTGTTTTGGAGGCTGGCTGTACATCGTGAAGCGGATATACTGCTATGCTCTGAGTGCAAATCGGAATATGTTCCGATGCTGGAGCCTGGATTATACAGCGAATGCGATTGATATCGGCATTTTGCACCTTAAAAACGGATAATCAAGCTCCAGCATCGGCGCGTTCGCCTGCGCATCGGCATGGCAGGCTGTCCCGCCAGTATTTACTGGTTCTCGAAAATTCCATCTTATTCTTCCGTTATGCTGACCGGAATATGAAAGCTTATTTTGGAGCTTGACGCAGTCAAGCTCCAAAATAAGCGCATTTGACTGCAAATCGGCATAATTTTGGAGAAGACTCCTATCATGGAGGCATGCTAATAATATGGAGCACTTAAAGTGGATTTGGCAGTATCTGAAAAAACGCTTGAACAGGTTCATCCCAGGTCTTTGCGTCAGTTTTGCGGTAGCGCTGATGGGTTTGATAAACCCTTATGTTTCAGGGAGGATTATTGGATCCATTCAAGATGGAACCTGGAAGGAGGCGCTTGGCGCGAGCCTGGCCATTCTTGTCGGCGCGACCCTTCTGCGGGCAATTGCCAGATACGCCATGCTTTTGATTTTTGAAACTACTTCCCAAATGATAGTCCTCGATCTTCGCCAGGACATCTATGCGTGGGTGCATAGCCAGAACTACAGTTTCTTCGACTCAAACAGAGTAGGGGACATCATGGCCAGGATGACGGGAGATCTGGATGCGGTGCGTCATTTCACATCTTACGTGATTTACGCTGTTTTTGAAAATGCCGTGGTGTTCGTCGGAGCCGTCTCTTTGATGATGGCGATAAGCTGGCAGCTGACTCTTATGATGCTTCTTGTCGCGCCAGTAATTTTCATTAGCGCCGTCAGGCAGTCCAGAGAAGTAAAGCCCGCGTTTTTTAATGTGAGGGAACAGTTTTCAAAGCTCAACTCGGTATGCGAGGAGAATATTGGAGGAAATCGGGTCGTAAAGGCCTGCGCTAAAGAAGACTATGAGATTTTAAAGTTCACTCAGGCCAATCAGGCTTTTTATGACGCCAATGTGGCTTCCGCGAATATCTGGGTCAAATATCTGCCCATAATGGAGTTTTGCGCAGGGCTTCTCAGCTTCTTTCTGCTCTTGGCTGGAGGAATCATGGTAATTCTGGAGAAGCTGGAGCTCTGGCAAATGGTCGCGATAAACGGGTATCTCTGGGCCGTAAACAACCCTTTGAGGATGCTTGGATGGCTCATAAACGACGTACAGAACTTTTTCGCCTCTGCAGACAAGATCTTCAATATGATTCGGAAGAAAATCTACATAAAGAACCCTGAGCGTCCCGTCCATTCAGGCAAGCTGCTGGGAAAAGTGGAATTCAAGGAAGTTTCATTCGGGTATGACAAGAACAACCCGAAAGCGCTGGCTCTGAGAAACTTGAGCTTTACGGCGAAACCAGGCAGCTCAATAGGAATCGTAGGCGCCACAGGCGCCGGCAAAACTACGCTTGCAAACTTGATAGGCAGGTTTTATGACGCCTCACTTGGAGAAGTGCTGGTGGATGGCGTGAATGTAAAGGACTATGATTTAGTTGACTTGAGGAGAGGGATTGCATACGCCGCTCAGGACGTGTTCTTGTTTTCTGATACTGTCGAGGGCAACATAGCATACGGCGCGCCGGAGATCGGCATGGAGAAGGTAGTTGACGCCGCCAAGACGGCATGCGCGGATTCATTTATCAGATCTCTTGAAAACGGTTACGATACAATTGTCGGAGAGCGCGGAGTCGGGCTTTCTGGAGGCCAGAAACAGAGGCTGTCTTTAGCGAGGGCTCTGGCGGCTGATCCGTCTATACTCATTTTGGATGACACTTCCTCAGCGGTCGACATGGAAACTGAGCATGACATTCAAGTGGCGCTTAAAGAAAAGTTTGCGGGAAGAACCACTTTTATAATCGCTCATAGGATTTCTTCTGTAAGAAACGCCGATTTGATCTTGGTTCTAGACTCCGGAGCCATAGCGGAGAGCGGGACTCACGAGGAACTTATGGGGCGGAAAGGATATTACTGGGATCTTTACGCAAGCCAGTATGGCGCTGATGCGGGGAGGGACTTCTAATGGCCCGGAACAAATTTGACATAGATGAGACTCTGGAGAAAGACAGCGAGTTTAATCTTGTTCACCTTTTGCGCTTGAGGAAGTACATGGCGCCTTACCAGAAGAAGCTTTTATCCACTGCGGCCATCATGTTCGCCTCCAGCATCTTGGGGCTCGCGGGGCCGTTTTTTATGAAAGTGGCAATCGATTCAGCGCTTCCTCCGGGCAATCGCGACATACCGCTTTTGATTGCCCTGTCATCCGCATTATTTGTCGCCAATGCCGCAAACATTTTATTCATCAGGCATAAAGTGAAGTCCATGTCGCAAGTGGGACAGGGGATTATTCGAGATCTTAGGGCGGATTTGTTCGCGCATCTGCAGGAATTGCCTTTTCGCTACTATGATAGCCGACCTCATGGGAAGATTTTGGTGCGCGTTGTAAATTATATAAATTCATTGAGCGATATGCTATCAAACGGAATCATAAATCTGGCGACGGATCTGTTCAGCCTCCTGCTGATCGTCTTTGCGATGCTTGCGTTGAATGTAAAACTGGCTGTTGCGAGCCTTGCCGGACTCCCGCTTTTGCTTGTCGCCACTTTTATCATAAAGGTGAACCAGCGAAAGGCTTGGCGGCTTAATAGCGCCAAGCAGTCCAATATGAACGCGTACATACACGAAAGCATTGCAGGCGTTAAAATAACGCAGAGCTTTGCAAGGGAAGCAGTCAACAAAGGCATTTTCAGCAATGTCGCGAAAAGCGTAAAAGCTTCGTGGCTCAAGGCTTGCTCCATACAGTTTCTCATGTGGCCTTCGGCGGAGAACATATCGGTATGGAGCATGGCTCTGCTCTATGTATGCGGAGTCAGATGGATGGTCTCCGACGCGGCGGTTACTGTAGGGGTTCTCGTCGCATTCATCGGATACATAGGAAGATTTTGGGGGCCGATCAACAATATTGCAAACTTCTATAATAGCATAGTAGTCAATATGACCTATTTGGAGAGGATATTTGAGGCCATTGACGAACCTGTGGATGTGAAGGACGCTGAAAACGCGGCGGATCTTCCTTCAATCAAGGGAGAAGTCTCCTTCTCCCATGTGACATTCGGCTATGAGCCGGGAATGCCGATACTTAAGGACGTCTCCTTCTTATGCCGCGCAGGGGAGACTATAGCGCTTGTAGGCCCGACCGGAGCGGGGAAGTCCACTATCATTAGCCTGATAAGCAGATTCTATGATCTGGATTCAGGCAAGGTATGCTTGGATGGAGTGGATATAAAAGGGGTCAAGCTCAAGTCGCTGAGAAGCCAGCTGGGGATCATGCTTCAGGACAGCTTCATCTTCTCCGGCACAATTTACGACAACATCAGGTATTCCAGGCTTGACGCATCTAATGAAGAGATAATTGAAGCCGCGAAAACGGTTTGCGCACACGATTTCATCATGGAGATGGAGAAGGGGTATGACACCGAGGTCAATGAAAGGGGCAGCAGGCTATCTGCAGGGCAGAGGCAGCTGATATCCTTCGCCAGGGCGCTTCTGGCTGATCCGAAGATACTCATATTGGACGAGGCTACCGCAAGCATTGACACAAAGACGGAGAAAGCCCTGCAAAAGGGTCTGGATCGAATGCTCAGCGGCAGAACATCCTTTATAATAGCGCATAGGCTCTCTACTATAAAAAATGCGTCTAGGATCATGTATATTGACAAAGGCGCGATTTTGGAGTCGGGAACGCACGATGAGCTTATGTCTATCAAAGGCGCATATTACAGTTTGCACACCGCTCAGTACGTATTTATGGAAACTAAGCCGGAATACAGAATTCCCGCGCTTCAAGTATGAGAAGGGCGGTGAAGTCTTGCTTTTCACAATGAAGCTGGATTTTGGAGCTATTGTCAGGTTAAAGGATGCTTTAAGAAGCCCCGCATATAGCGACGCGCAGCCGAATGTACAGATATAGGAGCTTGAATATGCTGATTGACAGTCATATGCGCCTAGTGCAGACAGTCTTAAATGTGCAGCAGCCCTATTTGGTTATAATTAAGCATTTTATATGCTAAAAGCATATGACGCGATTAAGAGCGACAGCACTAGTTTGGAGCTTGATGAGGTCAAGCTCCAAACTCTGAAGATTCATATGCGCATCAGTGAGACAGGTATGGCGCTGCGTTTATGCGCTTGATAAGTCTTATTCCTGGTTAAAAAATGCATGAATTAATAAAAGCCCGCCTAAAGCGGGCTTTGCTATGCCGATATGCAGACAATTGAACCTGTTTTAGGTGACGTGCTCTTTGCGCTTCATAATCAAGCTAAAAGGTTTCATTAGTTTTGGCGCGGGAGACTCCTGAGCCTACTCCTTTCTTTTTCTTCTCTCTGCTGGAATAGTACAGCCATATTGACGACGAGTGCTATAAAGAAATAAGCACTATTGAATATGTGGAGCTAAAAGCGAAATCAGAACAAATCATTTTAGAAGCAGCATTGATAAACATTTTACGTCCCAAATATAATAAAGAATTTATAGATGGTGGAAAAATCAATATAAACATTCCTGAACTGTCTTGGAAAGAGTGGGAACAATATACATGTGAATTTAAAAGTTATTTAAAAGGACGAAGTGATAAATCTCAGTCCATTGAAGATTACAAGGATAGTTATGTCTGTTTATTATCCGAAAATGCTTATGTTTCTACAGGAATAATAGACTTAGACACTAAAGTGCGAATTGAAAATTCCAATCTTATTCTTCTGTCTTCAGTTACAGGAACGGGAAAGACTTCACTTGCAATTTGTATTGCTTTTATTAACATATTGAGGCAGAACAAAAAAATATTATACGTCCACTTAAAAGATAGCAATAATGTGTTTTTTTCTAAAATGCTTTCACAAGCAACAATGGTTCCTTTTTATACTCCAAATGTGCATTTTTCGATCTAGCAGAAATATTTTCAATAGTCTATGCTTTTCAAGTATATTGAATTGAATTGCAACTATAATGCAGACTTTGCTGCTTGGATTGTTATACACTTTTCACAATTAATTTAAAGTCTGATTTCAAAAGTCACGTTTACATTGTTAGATATTTTGTGATTTTTCAAAATGCACATTAGGAGTTTATAGTTTGATGACGAAATTATCAACAGAGGAATGGAATAAAATAGCAAGTGGGTTTTCATGCATTTCTAATTTCAATGCCGATTTTAGAGATAGTGGAGATTTAGATTCAATACCCGGTTTTTCGTTTCTTGTCATCCTGCCTCGCCATCCTTACCAACTGTGTTGCCACTGATACCTCGATGATATTCGCTAACTTCACGGGTACAGCGTTTCCTATCTGTCTCATGCTCTCCGTCCACGAGCCGTGGAACAGGTAGCTGTCGGGGAATGTCTGAATCCTTGCGGATTCCCTGACTGTATAGTAACGGAGCGAGCCATCGCCAAGGGAAAGCATATTCTCGCCGCCCGGCACTCCGTGCGCCCCTGCCTTGATAGTCTTGGACGGCTCATCCAACACGCTGCCGGAATGCCCAGCGTAGGGCTTCGCGCCGCTACGGAACTCATGATTCTTGAAGCTGGAGGCTTGTTCGCTTCTGGGGTCGGGCAAACCGCTAATTGCGTCGCGGACAGTCTGCCAACGCCCGCCCAGCAAGGTTTTGTCAACCATCTGCACCGCCCTCCGTTCGTGTGAAGGCGAGTCGGGACGTTTCTTTTTGGCGATGCGGTGTTCCTCCCAGTATGAGCCGTCTCCGTATTTTGCGAACTCCAAAGCCTCTTTGGAGTTCGTCGGCACCGGGAAGGATAAGCGCGCGTTCAGGTCTCTCCTGAACCCGACTATCACGACGCGGTGCCGCTGTTGCGAAACGCAGTAGTCGGCTGCGTTCGCAAGCCTGAAAACCACGTTATACTCAAGAACTTTATCGCAGCTTGAAGCATGATATTCCTCCGACAGTTTCAAATGCTCCGTCCAGTCCATGCCGCCGCGCGCCATAACTTCAGGATGGGATAGCTGGAGCAGGATATAGTTGAAATACGAACTGAATGATTTCCTGAGAAGCCCTTTCACGTTCTCAAATATGAACCCCTGCGGGCGCAGCTCCCGAACCGCTCTGACCGCTTCGGGGAACATATCGCGGGAATCCGCATGTGCCTTGTGCTTGTCGCCGAGCGAAAGCGGCTGGCAAGGAGGGCCTCCCGTGACGAACTGGATGTCAAGCCCATAATCAGAGTAGCGAACAAGGCGCACATCTGCATGCGCTACGTTTCAATCCTCAATGCCTTCATCGCCGTTTGCGATATTCAATTTGACATTGCCGCAGGAATTCTTATCCCGCCTATCTGCAGTCAAACGAGCCTGTTTTAGCCTGGCTGACCACTGCAGCTGATATTCGCTGATATTCTTAAATGCGCGAATTCAGCGCTATCACTCTAGCTAATCAAGCTTCAAAAGGTTTCATATGCATATCAGCATATTCAGTGCTTTTGCACGAAGTTTTCATTGAACCGTCACTTCAGACAATTCTCTCAAGCATTCAATCAGAGCCATTCGAGCTGTAGAACCCAGATTCATCTTAGAAAGCTTATTAAGAAAGTCAAGACGGGCATCAGGCAGCAAGCTGAAAATAGAGTTCTTTGCAAGAATGCAGGAGAGTGTTGGGACTGAGTTGGATGAGAGGCTTTTTTTCGTCGCGGCCTTTGCATGTTCAAGAATGCTTAAAGCGGCGCGCTTGATTTCTGACTGATCTATGAATTTCGCAGACAGACTATCCAATTCTTCGGCGGCTGCCAAGAGAAAGTAGACTTTTCCAAAATCAGTAAGATTGAGGCTTTCAGCCAATTCAAGCGTAAGAGAAACGCCTATGAGCGCCAATTCTGAATCTTCTGCTTCGACAACGCCCTTTTTTTCGCGCTTTTCCACGAAAGCCCTTATATACGTTTTCACGGATGACAATGCGTACCTGGGGTGGCCGTATCTTATCTTTATCTTTGCAGAAATCTCAGCATCGTTATCGCAAAGGCAGCATATTAAATCCATTGAACTGGTGTCAGGCTCGCCGGCCAAATCATCAAGGGCCTCTCCTTCACAAAAGCCGTCATTGTAGTTGCCGATGAATCTATCATATTCTTCAGGATGATCATGCCGCAACTGGTTGAGCAAATCCTTTATGCCACTTCCATTAAGCTCTTCGAGCAAATCCCATATTTCAAGATCTTCCTGATCCTCTTCAAGCATTATGCACAGAGAGCGCAAAACTGCGGCTTTATGATCGCATTCATTGTCTTTAAGGGGACAAGTGCAGGATAAATCGGATATGATGAAATCCTCGTCAAGATTCAATGAGACGCTGAAGCCGAGAACATCGGCCGTCCACGAGTTCTGGAAATCGATTGATTCTACAAGCCCTTGACGGCAAAGCTTCAAGCCGCGATTCAAGCAATCGATGCTATACACCTGTTCGAAGTCAAGCAAGTCCACATTATCATCCACTTTCTATACTGATTTGCAAATGAAGCCCTATGACGCTACGCTTTACCGCCAAGGGTGAAAATATTAAGTCAATTAATTGCGCGTTTGAGTGGACAAATGTCCATAAATGTATATTCGTAATAATTTTCCTATATACGCATTTGTCTTCAAATCAGCATAACATCTGTTGAGGCAATGGTGGGAGAAATCTCTCCTTCATTTCAGCGATTCGCGCCTGGACGCGGTGATGAAATTTCTCTTCCATCGCGAAGAATCCTTTACATCCACTTCTTCTTTTTGAAGATCATGTATAAAATGATGCTGATGACTACCATAAACGATATGGCCATCGGGTAGCCCAGCCTCCAGTCGAGTTCAGGCATGAATTCGAAATTCATGCCGTATATTCCGGTTATTACAGTCAAGGGGCCGAAGAACAGAGTTATGGTTGTGAGCTTATTTACCATATCGTTCATTTTTATAGATAGTTTGCTGTCGTAGGTATAAAGGAGCTCGCCGCTTAGATCATAGAGGTTTTCCGCGAAGTCGTACAGCTTTTTAAGCCTCATGTCCACATTTCTGAAGTACTTGAGCTGCTTTTTGTCTATTAGTCCGTTGTCATCCATAAGCATTTGAGTTCCGAGGTACGAGAGGGCGCGCAACTGCTTTTTAGCGGTGTAGGCCATCTTCCTCAGCCTGCTTATTTCAGATAGCAGCTCTTCATCCGCATTTTTAGTGATCTGCTCTGTCAAGGACTCCAATTCGTCTTCCAATGACTCAAGCGTGTCCGAGAAGTCTGAAAGAAGCTCGTTGAAAAGCAAGAAGTAGAGCCTCATAACTCTTTTGTGCTCCTGCTTGTCGCGCATGCTTTCAGCCGCGCGAAGCATTTCAGCCTCGAGCCTGTTCAGCTTTTCGCTGTTATGATCGGGTATTGCGAGAACCATGTACCGAAATGAGATGTATATGTTTATCTCCCGAAGAATGAAGTCTTTATCCACAATCTCAATGTACACCAAGCTAATGAAGTCGTAGCCGTCATAGCTTGTGTAGCGCACGCTTTCATCAAGATCGGTGCAGTTGATGACAGTATCGGGATCAAAGCCAAAAACATCGCTTAAGTTTGATACTTCAGCAGAGTTGCAGTAAATGAACAATTCCTGGCTTGATATGGCTGTTTGGGGGAAAGTCTTTGTTTCTGCGACGCTGTTGGCCGTGTAGTCGTAAAGTTTCATTCGACTTCGCAGACAGGCTGGAATCATTCCGAAAGTTTCAAGAATAAACAAACTGAATCCTGAAAAAAATAGAACAAGAACGATAAAAGAGCCTCTGCATCCTCCTTTTCCAATGAATGAATAACCGAACGCCTTTGCCTTTGGATGCAAATTTGCATCTGTGCCGAATTTCAGCCTATTCTAATATAACGATTAACAGAGAAAGATTCAAGAAAAAAATTCAAAAAAAATTTTAAAAAAGTATTGACAAATGAAAAGAGGCATGCTATTATTTATTCAGTTGTTAGCACTCACCTTAAGTGAGTGCTAACGAAAATGAAATAAATCTGAAAGGAGATTTTTAGTTATGAAATCGCTTATCCCATTCAACAACAAACGCGGAAATGATCTGATTGGCACCGGCTTTGAAGATTTCTACAATCTTCTGGATGATTTCTTCACTCCAAGAAGCTTTGATCGCGCGACCTTCAAGCTGGATGTTCATGAAAGGGAGAATGAGTACGTCGTAGAAGCCGAGCTTCCAGGCGTGAAAAAGGAAGACATCGCATTAAGCATAGATGACGGGCGCTTGAGCATATCTGTTAACCAGGCGCAGTCATCTGAGGAGAAAAAGAAGAGCTATCTGCACCGCGAACGCAGGATTTCCTCAATGAGCCGCTCCATCTATCTGGCGGACGCCTCTCAGGAGGCGGTAAGCGCGAAGCTTGAGGATGGAATTCTCAGCGTAAGCGTGCAGAAGGAGCCGAAGAGGCAGACGACCCGCAAAATAGACATTAATTGATGTCATTGAGCTTTGATTTAGCACTCATTGATATTGAGTGCTGACAACATACAATCCTGAAGGGAGATTTATTCTATGAGATCACTTATTCCGTACAACAACAGGCAGGGAAATGGATTTTTGTCCACCGGCTTTGAAGATTTCTACAATCTTCTGGATGATTTCTTTACTCCAAGAAGCGTTGATCGCGCGACATTCAAGCTGGATGTGCATGAGAGGGAAAATGAGTACGTAGTAGAAGCAGAGCTTCCAGGCGTAAAAAAGGGAGAAATTGCTTTAAGCATAGATGACGGTCGCTTGAGCATATCCGTGAACCAGGCTCAGTCATCAGAGGAGAAAAAGAAGAGCTATCTGCACCGCGAACGCAGGATTTCATCCATGAGCCGCTCCATCTATTTGGCTGACGCCTCTCAGGAGGCAGTAAGCGCGAAGCTTGAGGATGGAATCCTCATCGTGAGCGTGCAGAAGGAGCCGAAGAGGCAGACGACCCGCAAAATAGATATCAACTGATTCTTTTTGATTCAATGCTTTGGGGGCTTATCCGCAACTTGATTTACAAAGCTTTAAGATAGATGGATTGACTGCAAATCGGCTAGCCAGAAAGGTTTATTTCCAGCCACTGCATTTTAATTCTAAAGCATTTCTTCTTATCTGCGGATAAGCTCTTCCCATAACCCTGATGCTGGGAAGCTGGCTTCAAACAAGGGAGATTGCCCAGCCGCCCGGAAATCAGGCTAGAGGCTAAAACGGAGTCTATGGAATGCGCCAACAATATAGCTCAGAAAAATCTGAAAGGAGATTATATGCATTATGAAACCACTAATCCCATTTAACGACAAACGCGGCAATGACTTGATTGACAGCGGCTTTGAAGATTTCTACAATCTTCTGGATGATTTCTTCACCCCGAGAAGCATTGAGCGCGGAACTTTCAAGCTGGATCTTCAAGAGAGCGAGAAGGAGTACATCATAGAAGCTGAACTTCCGGGCATCAAGAAAGATGAGATAAGCCTGAGCATAGACGACGGCCGCTTGACCATCTCAGTGAATCAGGCGAAATCAGTCGAGGAGAAGAAAAAGAACTATCTGCACCGCGAACGCAAGGAAAGCTCAATGAGCCGCTCCATTTATCTGGCGGACGCTTCCCTGGAAGGCGTTGACGCAAAGTTGGAAGAAGGCATTTTAACGGTAAAAGTCCAAAGGGAGCAAAAAAAGGCGACAGGCCGCAAAATCGACATAAGCTGATGCTTAATAGTGCTTTTATCGTAAGGCGCCATTTATTGAAGCTTGAGATCGCTCTGGTTGCAGAGAGCGGCGATATTGCGCATACTGATTTGCACTGAAAATTCCGGTTTATCTCTACATTTGAATGCAAATCAATTTTGGGTCTGCCGCTGGAGCGTCAATGTTGAAGCTCAACGAAATCCTTGATTGGTATTGACATGTGATTTCCAATGAAAATCAGCATATGCTGATAGGGGCTTTAACTGCAAATCGATTTAGAAATGATAGAGGCAGGCAGAAACCAGCCATCGCTCATTTAATGAGAGATGGCTGTGTCTCTGCCTGCCTCCATACCGCTTGACTATCCATTGATGACTGTATAATCAAGCTAAAATAGGAACTTTCAATGCAAATCAGTATAGTCAGTCTTCGCATTAAAACCATCGTGCCGTTAAGAAGCCCGGCTCATGCGGGCTTCCGCCCCTTCTGCGATCAATTTGCAAAAACCTTCGATCAGAAAATCTCAAATGCCTTTCCTGCCAGGCGCAACACAGCCTCGATGAAGAAGTAATCCCCGTAAATTATAGGCGCTCTCGCATCCAAGCTGCTTGAGTGGTATGCGCCCGCAGCGGATCCAATAATTGCGTCTTGAGAGGGATCCCAGTTGGCAAAGGACTTTTCGCAAGCTTGAAGCGTTTTCAGAGCCGAAACCAGGTAGAGATTCTTCTCGAGTTCCGGAACGAGCTCAGCCAGTTCAAGCAAGCCGCAAGCGGCGATCGCGGCGGCGGATGAGTCATGCGCAACGGGTTCTTCGGGAGCGCGGAAATCAACAATGGGAAGCCAGTTTGATATCGCGAGGTTGGATATGAAGTAATGCGCCACCCTTTTAGAGGCGTCAAGATGGGCGGCCTCCCCGGTGCGCCGCGCGGTCAGGGCGAAGCCGTAAAGCGCCCAGGCCTGTCCTCTGCTCCAGCTGGAGCCGCTGGCGTATCCCTGCCCGCCGGGGTTGTCTAGAAACTCTCCGGTCTCGGGATTCACAACGACAATGTGGTTGCTGCTTCCATCAGGCCTTAAAACTATTCTGGCGCATGTATCTGCATGGATCTCAGCTATCTGGCGAAACCGCGGATCACCCGTTTCCTCCGACGCCCAAAACAGCAGTTGGATATTCATCATGCAGTCCACTATCAACCAGCCTATATTCTCGCCATTCCAAGCGCGGATGTATTTCCCTCCCGGGTTGAAGCGGCCTGCCAGCAAGGTTGCCGCGTGAAGCCCGCGATTCAGGGATTCTTTGCTTCCTGTAAGGCGATAGTCGGCAACTGCGGAGTGCAGCCACATGAAACCGACATCATGGTGCAGGTGCTCAAAGCCATTCAAGGCCTCATCGAGGCGAAGCTCTACTCCGATCGCCGTTTCCTTGTAGATCTCCTCGCGGGTGGCGTTGTACATCTGCCAAAGCATGCCCGGCCAAAATCCGTTCGTCCACCAATAGATTCCTTCAGGTCCGTCAAGATCATGATATTTTCCGTCCCTGGGCACGAAGGGGATGTTTGTCCCGACGCGCTTGCACTCGGCTAGCATTTTGACTTTAATCTTCTCAAATGTCTCCGCCGCCCAGACGGCGTCTTCCCTCTTCAAATTATAGGCCATTAGAAACCCTCCACTAAAGTCGGCTTAGATATGCAGAACAGCATATGAATCGTCAAGGTTGCTTGCCGATGTACGCCAAAATCCCTCCGTCTACATAAAGGACTTGTCCGTTTACAAAATCGCTGGCGCTAGACGCTAGGAAAACAGCGGGGCCTTTCAGGTCGTCAGCAACGCCCCACCTGGCTGCGGGAGTTTTGCTGATGATGAACTTGTCGAACGGATGTCGAGAGCCGTCTTTTTGAATTTCCCGAAGGGGCGCGGTCTGGGGTGTTTCGATGTAGCCCGGGCCTATGCCGTTGCACTGGATGTTGAAGGCGCCGTATTCACTGGCAATGTTTTTTGTAAGCATCTTCAAGCCCCCTTTAGCGGCGGCGTAAGCGCTTACAGTCTCGCGTCCCAGTTCGCTCATCATTGAGCAGATGTTTATGATCTTGCCGCCTCCTCGCTTAATCATTGAAGGTATGACCGCTTTGGAGACTATAAAGGGAGCGTTCAAATCCACATCTATGACTTTTCGGAAGTCTGCGGCGCTCATTTCAGTCATGGGAACGCGCATTATGATGCCTGCGTTGTTGACCAGAACGTCAACCGCTCCAACTTCCCTTTCAATTGCTGCTATAAAATCGTAAACCGCAGCCTCGTCAGTTACATCGCATACGTATCCATGCGCATTGACGCCGAATGCCTTGTAAGCTTCTAAGCCTTTGTCGACCAGGCTTTGATTGATGTCGTTGAAAACAATGACGGATCCGGCCTCTGCAAGAGCTGAGGCTATAGAGAAGCCTATGCCGTATGAAGCTCCTGTTACCAGCGAGACTTTGCCTTCAAGAGAAAATGGGGAACTCATAAAATGCCTCCTATTGAAAAATCGACTTAATCTCGAGCAAAAGCAAGCTAAGCATGGGCGCTGCCCCAGCATTCAAGCTGTACAAGGGCTGGAAACGGAGAAGGATCCGTTTCATCTTTTATCATGCCGCTCATTTTCACCCATGAAACATCTCTAGGCTGGATGTCAAATATTTGAGGAGCTCCGGTTTTGCGAAATTCAAGCGCAAGGCTTGAGTTGTCGGAAAAGCTTAGCTCCGCAGACTTCCACCAGTTGTCATGGGGAAAGTCCGCCCGCAAGGTTGCAACCAGCTTAACTATTGTAACAATCCTTCCAAACTCAATTTTTATCATAGCGTCGTCCCGCTGGTTTATTCCCCAGGATTCATAAGGCCACGCTCCGTGCCCTGAGCTTGCTATATTCCCGTCTATGGCATTTCTCGCCGCAAACGCAGCTTCGCCGCGCGTCTCCACATTGGCGGAGGCGTGTGGGAAGTATGATGAGTTTGAGTGGTGATCCAAGGGGTTGAAGGCCAGGTTGCGGTATGCTTCTATTTCTTTCGCTGAAGCCGGCCTGGCGGAGAGGATATGGGATGTTCCGGCGAAATTCTTCGGGGAGAAGCAGATTTTTTTCTCCCCGAATGGAATGGGGAATAAAAATCGCTGCTTAAGGAATCCGAAAACCGGAGCGATGCTGTCTTCCAGCTGAGACACCACATAGCCTTGCTCGTCGGAGCGCAGGGTGATATAGTCCCCCTCCTCGTAGCTTCGGGAAAAAGCGAGGAACGGGAAGCAGCCTGAACTTTGGGCCTTTACGTCTCCCTGCGAGCCGTTGACTGTTATTGTAATATTCATTGAACGCGCGGCAATTCAGCTTGCGGGGAATTGCCGCGTCTCTCCCTTCTGGCTCTAAAATCGGGCATTGGCTGAATATACTGATTTGCACCCCAAATCTCCGATTAGTCCGGATTATACAATTAGTGCGAAATGTGGATATAGTCATTTCGCACCCTTCTATGGATAATCAGAACTCAAAATCGGTGCGTTTGGCTGCAAAATCTCAATAGCGGCTCCAGCCTATCTAAGCTTTGATGCCGCGACGGTATCCATGTCGTCGAATGCCTGGTTTTCCCCTCCCATAGCCCATATGAATGAGTAGCTGGATGTGCCGCAGCCGGAGTGTATGGACCAGCTGGGAGATATGACGGCGTCTTCGCTTCTCATTACTATATGCCTTGTTTCTCCGGGTTCGCCCATGAGATGGAATACGACATTCTCTCCAGGGATGTCAAAGTATGTGTAGATCTCCATGCGCCTTTCGTGCGTATGAACTGGCATGGTGTTCCAGACGCTGCCTGACTCAAGGATTGTAAGCCCCATGGATAGCTGGCATGTTGGAAGCACGTCGGGGTGTATGAACTGGTTTATTACGCGCTTGTTGGATGTTTCAGCAGATCCCAAGGGCTTTTTTGCAGCGTCCGCCAAGGTGAGAAGCCTGGTTTCGAACTTTTTGTGGGCGGGGGCGGAAACTCCGTAGAATTTAGCCGGATTTTCCGGACTGTCGCTTGAAAACAACACTTGCCTCGCTCCTTGGGCGATGTATATGCAGTCCTTGTTTCCTAGCTTGTACAAGACGCCGTCCACTGAAGCGGCCCCAGATCCTCCGATGTTGAAGAAGCCGGCTTCTCTGCGCTCAAGGAAAAAGCTTGTGCCGAAGTTCGCCCAGATGTCAATGCCCTTGTCAATGGAGACAGTCTCGTCTACTGGCATTAGCCCCAAAACTACCATGCGGTCAACATGAGAATAGAAAGAGGCGACCTCGTTTGGCCTGTACAACCCGCTAATGAGAAATTCATCTCTCAGCTCTTTCGTCGCATACCTTTTTACGTCGCGCTGATTCGCGCTGTACCTGATTTCCATAAAAACCTCCTAAGAATAGCCCCGGCGGCGCCGGGGCGTTTTTGACCTTGGATGCATGCTGATTTTAATATGGAGGCTCCTATTTTGGAGCTTGCCAACGCAGCGTGAAAAGTCAACTCCAAAATGGCCGCAGTTGACTGCAAATCGGCATGAATCCGGATTTAAGACTCCGCTTCCGGCATTCTCCATGGAATTTTGCCGTCAAGTATCCATTTGTCCGCGCCGCCGGTTTTGCATGAAAGGGCGACATCTTTGGATAGAAGCTTGGAATCGCAGAAATCGAGAACTGCATTCCAGTCGGCAGAGTTAAAATCATGTCCGCCTTCGCGAAAGAAGATGGCATTGCTGCCGCTTGCGCCAAGGAAGGCGTAGACCGGCTCAGCCGCTGCCCAAGACAACTGGGTGCCGTAAGGGTTGGCCCACGCGTCATCCAGCCCGTCTGTCGTGATTAGCGGCCTTGGCGATATCAGAGCCCGGATGAAGTGAAGATCAAATGGAAGCAGGCGCTCACTGTACGCAGCAGATTCTATCTCATGATTGCCGTATGTGGCGCAAATATCGGAAAACCAGTACCAAAACCTGTCAGATCTTGTCATGGCGCCCAGACTTTCGCAAATATCCGAGCCGAGACCCATCCTGCCGCCCATGAAGCGGAAGCTTCCAGCTCCGCCGCAACCGGAGCCGGCTGCCGCGCACAAAGCGAAACGCTCGTCGTAGGCGGCGCTTCGCAGGGCAACCTTTCCGCCGCGAGAAAATCCCGTTGAAATGAGCTTTTCGGGATCGGCATAGCCTGTTCCGACAAGATAGTCCGCAAGGCGGCTCTGGCCCCAAGCCCACATCGCGATAGCCCGCCAATTGAACCCAGGATAGGCCTTGGCGCATTGGCATTGAGAAATTGAGTTTTTAGATCCCATGTCATCAGGAGCCAGCTGATTCCTGTTGAACATGGCTATGACATAGTTTCTTACCGCAACAGCTTCTTCTTCGATGGGGCAGGGATGCATCTCGGGAAATTGGTTCCAGACAAAGGCCGGAAATAAGCCCGGCTTTGCGGGGCGCGTTATAACAGCTTCAAATGAAATTAAGCCTTCCGGACCGCAGGTTATAAGTACGGTTTCCCGGATGGCGCGTCCTCCGTAAACAGGCTCGCTCTTAATGGTGTCGCCCTTGACGCGGCAGGAGTCGTCAGGCGCGTCGCCGTACAGGTAATGAGAAAGCATAGACTTTAGGTAATGACGATGCTCGGGCCATTCCGAAGGGAAGCGGATGCGCGATGAATCGCTTTTCAGGAAGGGATCCGGCAGGGCGTCCTGCCTTTCAGATTGCTCTTTCGCTGGAAAAAAGGACATGATTTTGCATCCTCCTGAGAATAAGGCGCAAGTTATGACGGCCGCAGTCAAATGAGCCGATTTTGGAGCTTGATTATACCCGGATTTGAACTCAAATGCACTTATTTTGAAGCTTGAATATCCACTGGCGCTGGTATTCTTAAATGCATGATTTCAGCGCTCTCAAGGTGCGAAACGCCGATTTCGGCATTTCGCGCTCGCTGCAAAAGAGTGAACAAAATCTTGCGTTAAGCCTAAAAATATTATACCACTAAACAGCGGATTTTCAATATGAATACTTGGCAAGAAGCACTGCTGCGCGGAGATATTCTCGTCTCACCCTCTAAAAAGAGCCTTAAGCTATACCGCTTTGCAGTCAAATGCACCGATTTTGACGCCTGACTGTCCACTGAGTGCGAAATGACTATCACCCTTGGCGGTGAAGCGCAGCGTCATAGGGGTTTATATGAAAAGCAGTATAAATTGTCGGCTTCAGATGAAAATCAGCACAGACAGGATTGACAAAAAAGAATTATATTGATGAGCGGAGGTTCCGATTTTGCGGTTGATTGCATGTCGATTTCTAATTGACTTTTTAGAGCTTGATTATACAGCGAGTGCGAAATGCCGATATCTAATTTCACGCTGCTCAATGGATAATCAAGCTCTAAAAGAGGATCATTGGATGAAAAACGGTATATGAAAATAAGTATGCAATGAGAAACTGGATAATCATGCTCCCGATCCATTGCATGCGCGAATCAGCATATTTCGTCGTTTTCAAGTTTAAGGCTGCCGACTTACACTCAATGGTTCAGATTTTAAGGTCGGATTATACAAATAGTGCGAAATGCCTATATCAATCGCACCTTAAAACTGGATGATCCGACCTCATAATCGTTGCATTTGGTTGCAAATCAGCATACTAAATGATGTAAGCGTCCTTTTTGGCGGGGCGCCTGTCAAGCTCAGCTTTCTTCTCTTCGTATCCTGGCCTGCCAAACATGGCGTATGTGGCGTTTTTGCCCTCTTCCACGCCGGGCTGGTCAAATGCGTTTATGTGCAGGAGTTCGCCTGAAAATCCTGTGGCGACCTCGAAAAAGAACAGCAGCTGTCCGAGGGTGAATTCATTCACCGCTGGCAGGGTAATCATCATATTGGGCTTGCCGGAGACTAAAAGGGCGTATTCCGTCGCCATCATTTCCGTCTCAATAAGCTTATTCTGAGTTATTCCCCCGAGGAAGCCGAGGCTTGGCATGTCAGAGTAGAGCTTGGGGATGGTTACGGTCTTTCGGAACTCCTCTACGCCAATAAGCACGACTATCTTATCGTACGGGCCTTCGGTGTAGAGCTGCACCTGAGAATGCTGATCGGTGACTCCCAAGGCCTTTACCGGCGTCTGTCCGACATTTACCACTTTTCCATCCAAATCGTACTTCTTGCCCAAGGATTCAGCCCAGAGCTGAGCGTACCAGTCCGCGATGTACTTGAGGGAGTCGGCGTACGGCATCATGACCGATATATTAAGCCCTTTCTTGAAGCCTAGATAGTTAAGCGCCGCATACATGTACGCAGGATTCTTTTCAAGCTCGTCGACTGAACAAAGCTCGTCCATATAAGCCGCGCCCTTTAATAGCTCTTTGATGTCGACTCCGCAGAAGGCGGCGGGAAGAAGGCCAACCGGGGTAAGCTCGGAGAATCGCCCGCCTACTAGGCTTGGCACTATAAAGGTTTTGTAGCCTTCTTCCTTGGCTATTTTAATCAGGTTTCCCTTTTCCTTGTCTGTAGTGCAGACAATGCGGCTTTTAGCCTGAGCGCCGATCTTTTTTTCCAAATAGTCTTTGATGTACATGAACTGCGACATTGTTTCCGATGTGCTTCCGGATTTGGAGATCACATTGAAGAGGCATTTTGTCGGATCAATGATATCGAACAAGTACGGGAGCCTTTCAGGATCTACATTGTCGGCTACATAGAGCTTTGGATATCCGCCCCGGGCTTGCCGCGGCAATTCGTTGTAGAACGGATGGTTTATGGCCTGCTGCACTGCGGCCGGACCCAGAGCTGACCCGCCTATGCCTAGAACGACGAATGCTTCGATGCCGTCTTTGACTTCATTGACATAGGATATTATTTCATCTACCGTTTCGTCTTGGTTGTAGGGCAGGTTGCGCCACGCCATCTTGGTGTCGCGCTTGGATTTCATGGCGGAAACGGCATCTGCGACCTTGTCTTTGATGCCATCGATCTCCTCTTTGGAAATGCCGTGGCTTCCAATGAATTCAGACATAACGTTGTTGTAGTCCAGAGTGATTTTCTCTTTCATATATGTGCTCCCCTTTCTCTTAGGACGCGTCAACGCATCCTTGCAGCGCTAAGCATTAATGTTTGCGAGACGAGGAAAAATAAATGTCGGTTTAGGGAAATCCGGCTTTGTTAAGACCTCCTGCAATCCATGACCATTTATTTTTCAGAGCGTCTAGAAAGCGGCGAAAACAGTGCGGGCATAAAGGATTCTTAGAGGGAGGGAAATCTGAATCCAAACTGCCGGATTATTCTCGCCGCTGCATAATTTCAGGGAATAATGAAATGAAAGCTGACGCAAATCGCTTGCGATCCTGTTGAGCGCAAGCGGTTGCCGCAGGCTCTTCATAATCCCTTGAAGTCTGAAGGAATTGAAGCTGGAGCAATTCATAGCAGCCGCGTTGGTGAAAACCGGAAGAACCCTTAGGGCAGCTCGTGCAAGCTTCTGAACTGATATCCCTGATCTTTGGCAGATTGCAGGAAGTCTGGAAGAGCTTCAGCATTTGAGGATGAAACTGCGTGAAGCAGTATTATCTCCCCGTTATGGAGGTTGTCCATAATGCCCTTTAAAGCTGCGTCCTTGCCAATCTGATCATTTACGTCCCAGTCCTTGTAGGCGTAGCTCCAGAAGATTGTCTTATAGCCCAGCTGGTAGGAAAGCGCGAGGGTGCGTTCGCTGTATTCGCCGCTTGGAGGCCTGAAGAGCTTAGGCATGGCCTGTCCGGTTGTTTCTTTAGAGTATCGTGCTGTTTCGAGTATTTCATTCCATACATCTTCATCAGATAAACTGGGAAAGCTTGGGTGAGAGACTGAGTGGTTTGCTAAGATGTGGCCTTCATCAACTATGCGCTTGCATAGCTCCTTATTGTCCCGTATGTATGTCTGAGTTGCAAAGAATGCGGCTTTTACGCCGTTATCTTTCAGTATGTCCAGTATTCGCCCAGTGTAGCCGTTTTCGTAGCCCTCATCAAATGTCAGGTATATGTTCTTTTCGGATGTGTCGCCGAGAAAGTACCCTCCGTATGGAGCTATGTCAATCTCCTCGGCGCCCCTAGGCGGCTTGTGCTCGTTGTTCTTCATGAAGTACCATCCGATTTTTTCGTTGGACAGGCCGGATACGTCGGCCATGACCGGAAGAGCTTCTTCTGCGTCATCCTGTTCGGATGGCTGCGGAGTGTCCGAAGCTTCAACAGGTTCTATGGTGGGTTTGATATCAACAGGCGCTGCTGTTTGCGCAGCGGCGGGCGCGGAAAGCGCCGCTGTTGGTTCGGGAGTTGCTATTGGTTCGGGCGTCGCCGTTGATTCAGGCGCATCCGCCGCAACGGGCAGATCGGCGGCTATAGCCTCGCTTACTGGCTCAAGCGATTCGGAGCACCCGGCAAGAAGAGCCAGGCTTAGAAGCAGTGCAAGAAATAGCTTCATAAAGTCGGGTTGCGCTTCACTGGCGCAACCTCCTCCTTTCGTGGATTTGCGCCGCTTCAGGCGATCCAAGCGATGGAAATGTTAATTATACCGCTTTTCATCAAATGTTCCTTTTTTTGTTGATTATCCATTGAGTGGCGCGATTGATATTGGCATTTTGCACTCGCTGTATAATCAACAAAAAAGGTAATTCTATATGAAAAGCAGTATATATACCGATTTTGTCAAATGCGCCTATTTTGTTGCTGGTTATACCAATTTGCATCAGAACATTCAAAGCAAAACAGTATATTCATTGATACTTGTATAATCAAGTTCAAAATAGGAACTTTCAGCGCAAATCAGTATAGCTGATTGCTGGCCTTCATCCGGCGTTTAAGGGTGTAGTGGAGCGCTTTGATAATCTATGTTTCCTATGATTAATTATAGAATAAAATGACAGGCAAAACAATGCAAAAGGTTGTTATAATATTGACATAATCATGAATCGAGCTGTAGTGTTTGCCGCAGCCATTTAAACCGTGATAGGTTTATGGGCCTGTACTTAATGAAAACGAGATAGCTTGGCTTTGAATCAGGTTTTTTTGGAAATATGCCTAAAGTCCGCAGCAATCGTTCCTGACGGGCTTTGCTCCTAAAGCTTATATTTTGCTTGGAAGTTGCAACAATCAACTACTCTATAATAACATGCTTACGTTAACTATGACAAGAAAAATTATATTTCTACCAATGGAATTTTTATTGGCGCCCGATCCTTGGGAAAGAGGAGAAAGAGAGGCAAGCAGGGGCAATGCGGGCTTGCCAGCCTTCCATCCATACGGATGAGCGTTGTGAAGCTGATCTTCAGATCTGGCTATACCGCGTTTCATCAAATGTTCCTTTTTTGGAGCTTGACTGTCCACTGAGTGGTGCGATTGATATCTGCATTTTGCATTCGCTGTATAATCAACAAAAAAAGTCAGTTTAGTACGAAAATTCATTCCATGGACATTTGTACATGCCTCAAACGCACAATTGACTTTATATTTTCACTCTTGGCGGTGAAGCGCAGCGTCAATAGGGGTTTATATGAAAAGCAGTATATATGATGCTTCAACAGGAGGCCAGCCTCAAAATCATGCATTTGGCTGAGAGTCAGTATAAGAATTCAAGCTCCAAAATAGGCGCTATCAGCAGCAAAAAATATAGCTTGGGCCTTTGACGTTTTTTCAATTGCTTTAAGACATTAAGGTGATGCATAATGGCTCGTTAAGAGATGGAGATTAGAAAATCTGGCATATATTTATATTTTTTTCATTAATATTATTGACATAAAGCAAAAGTTATTATATGATATATTGAGACATAAAGAAACAATTAGAAAAGGTGGTAATTCGGTGGCTAAAATTCTGCTTAGAGACAAAATCTATCTCACCGGCCTAGAATATATGGAAGCTGAGAGTATAAAAGACGGCTTGACTCTGCCTAACCCGCAATACGCGAATGCTCTTAGGTATTCAGGTTACAGCAGAGTTTCTTTGCCTCGTTTCCTGACATATTACACTTCCATGGGTTCAAGCGGACTTGCTGTTCCGATAGGATTTGACGTGTCGCAGCACGCAGAGGTGGAGGACGTAAAAGATGAGAGAATTTCAAGCGAGGTGGACTATCCTGAGTTTTTGCTGGAGTTGAGGGATGATCAGAAGGAGGCGGCGGAGAATTACATTGAATTGAACCAGCCTTTCCAAATCCCTCAAGGAATCATAACGCTTCCGACAGGAAAGGGCAAAACGGTAATCGGACTCTACATCGCTTCGGCCCTTCGCCAGAAGACTCTCATCATCGTCCATAAGGATGACTTGGTTCTCGGCTGGATAAACGACATTGCCCTTTGCTTTGGAAAATCATTCAAGCCAGGGCTTATAAAAGCCAAGGACAAAGTCGTGGGCGAGCAGATAACAGTGGCGACAATACAAACGCTTAGCAGGATGGATGAGGGCAGGCTTGAATCCCTGTTCGAGGAATTCGGGCTTGTGATCTGCGATGAGGGGCATCATATAAGCGCCAACACATACACCATGTTCGGAAGGTTTTCCTCGCTGTACAAGATGCTTCTTACAGCTACGCCTGAAAGAGCTGACGGCTTGTCCCAGGTTATGTTCTATTACGCGGGGGATTTCGCCTACAAGTATGAAGGCAATAAGGAAGAAAAAGACATATTGCCTGTAAAAGTCATTATTCAGGAGTCAAAGGTCAAGTACAGCCCGTGCATCGACAGGAATGGAAATTTGGTAAATTACTATGACATTCCAGAAGGGCTGGGCATGGGTGGAATGGTTCTCATTGAAGATCTTCAGTATGAGATGCGTCCCAAAGTGGATTATCACAAAGTGGATGACTATGTCGTAACGAACTCGGAATTTCGGGAGAAAGTCATAGGAGACATTGAGAGGGAAGCGCGAAAGGGCCGTAGCTGCATCGTTTTCCTAAACCAAAAGGAACACTGCAGAATCTATTACGAAAGACTGTCCGAGCTATTTAAAGACTCCGTTCAGCTATTTTATGGAGACAACAAAGAAGCAAACGAATTAGTGCTTGAGAGGGCTGAAAGCAAAGCGTGCCTTGTCACTGTGGCGACTTACTCAAAGGCTACGGAAGGCACCAACTGCAAAGCTTGGGAGGTCTGCTTCCTGGCATCGTCGCTTAACAGCGGCAAAAATGTCGAACAAGCAATAGGACGCGTGCGCAGAACCAAAGAAGGTAAGATTAGTCCGGTGCGGGTGTATGATTACAGAAATTCTGACGTTTACATGATGAGAAGCCATGGCACCACCAGAGATGCAAGGTATCTTAAGCTGGGATTCAAATGCGAGGGC
Organism: Clostridiales bacterium; assembly: GCA_031269465.1. Classification (GTDB taxonomy): domain Bacteria; phylum Bacillota; class Clostridia; order Lachnospirales; family WQUN01; genus JAISWZ01. The sequence goes on from JAISZB010000177.1 coordinate 37,019, forward strand.
GATTTCTCGCCATATTTCCGCTCGGCTTTTTAATCGCGGGTGAGGGGAGCTTATGGCGGCGAACAGCCATGGCGATTTTATCCACAGTTTTTTTACGCTGGATTTTCAGCGGAAGGGGTCGGCGATGATGGATATACGCAACTGCGGTATTCTGCCAAGAAATACTTGAAGTCTGCTCTTTCAATGCTTTGGAAGCGATTTGGACGCCTGGCTGCCAGGAGTGGCGGACGAGGGCATTAGACCTCAGATTAGCGCAGCTGGAAATCTTCAGCGTTTTGCAATGCTTGCAAGCGCGATTTTGGATAAGCTTTAAAGGCCCCCCAGTCAGGATGACCTGAAAAAGGTGGCTTGGAGGGTTTTTTCACTTAATCCTGCAGCTTGCAGGGAAAGAGCCGCAGCATTCATTGCCTCCAGAAAAGCATGAATTTAAGCCGAGGAGCGTTTTGATTGAACGATTTTGATTTCTTGCATAATGAAATGGGAATTGACCACAGGGTGCTTAATCTGGCCTTAAAGGCGCAGGAAGGCTTAAAAGGCGCTTTTGCGCTTCATGAAGAGATAGCGGGCGTCAATCAGCTTAAAGTTCTTAAGGCGATGCAGGACAACAGGTTGAGCGAAAGCCATTTCGGCATTTCCACAGGTTATGGCTATCATGATTCCGGCAGGGAAGTTCTGGAATCTATATATGCTGATGTATTCAAAACGGAATCCGCTTTGGCCCGGCCTCAAATCATATCTGGAACGCACGCGCTTTCAACTGCTCTATTTGGAAATCTCAAGCATGGAGATGAACTCGCTTGCGTTACCGGAAAGCCGTATGACACGCTTGACTCTGTCATAGGAATTCACAAAGCCAGGGGATCTCTTATGGAGCACGGCATTATTTACAAGCAGGCTGATCTGGAAGGCGCAGAGATAAACTACGGCGCCATAGCGGAAATCATAACTAAGAATACGAAAATAGCCGCAATTCAAAGATCCAAAGGCTACGCTTGGAGGCATTCTCTTAGCGTAGAAGAGATTGGGGATATAATCGGGTTCGTTAAAGGCATGAATAAGGATGCAATCTGCATGGTCGACAACTGCTACGGAGAGTTTGTTGAACTGGCGGAGCCTTCAGAGGCGGGAGCTGATTTGGTCGTCGGCTCCATGATAAAAAATCCTGGAGGCGGCTTGGCTCCAGTCGGAGGCTATATAGCGGGCAAAGAGGAGTATGTCGAAAATGCCGCCGCAAGGCTTGGCTCTCCAGGGCTGGGCAAAGAAGCGGGTCCTTCACTGGGGATAGCGCCGGCGCTCCTTCAAGGCCTGTTCCTTTCACCGCAGGTGGTTTGCGGATGCGTGAAAGGCGCTATGCTTGCATCTGAAATGTTTTTAAGGCTGGGATTTGATGTCTTGCCTCTGCCGGGAGAAAAGAGAACTGACATAGTGCAGGCAGTAAAGCTGGGATCCCTCAAAGCCCTCCTGTCGTTTTGCGAGGGCATCCAGAAGGCGGCGCCAGTGGACAGCTTTGCAAAGCCTGAGCCTTGGAACATGCCAGGCTACGATTCTTTAGTGGTAATGGCGGCCGGAGCCTTCATTCAAGGCTCCTCCATAGAACTTAGCGCCGACGCTCCAATCAGGGAGCCTTACACTGCATATTTCCAAGGCGGGCTGACGTGGCATCACGCTAAAGCCGGGATTATTATAGCTATTGACAATATGCTGAAGGATGGCGTCATTTCAATTAAGAGCTAGCGGAGACGGTTGCAAGGGCGGCTTGAAGCAGCGCCGCCCGCAAATGATAGGCGAATTGCTGTATTCCAATGAATGGCGAAAGCCTGTTCCGCCAAAGCATGCTGATTGCATATGAAACTGCCTGTTTCGGGTATAAATTGCAATATCAAATGCAACAGATGCCATAGGGATTTTTTTCCTCTTCCCAAGCGGAAGTAGATGGAGGCGAAGGCGCCCCTTGCGCTATTTTGAGGATTTCTCTCTCAAACATTTCCGCAGGCGTCCTGGAACCCAGTATTTTCCTGGGAAGGTTGTTGTTCCAGTCCGCCGCCTTGGCGATCAGCGCCGCCGGCATGCCGCCCGCGCTTCCCCCTTTTTCCGCGAAGCGGCGCGGAAGCCCGCTGCGGCGCTCGCCGGCCCCCTTTTCGAGGCTGGAGCGGGGATGGCGGAAATAGACGGCGCGCTCCACGGCGCTCCCCGGCCGCGCGAACTCCCGGCCGTTGCCGCCTGCGGCGCTTTTGAAGGCGTCCCCGGCCGCCTCGCCGCTTCAGGCCGCCCTTCGACGCCCGCCCCCAAAGCCCTCTCGCTTTGGCGGGCTTTCTTGCTTTTGGGCTTGCGCCGGATCTTCAGCGCCAAATCTATATTCTTAATCGGCATAAGCCCCAGATCTATGCAGTTGCAGGGCGTCTTGGCGCAAAGGGCGGGCTTCCCCGAAAGCTCAGGCTACAGTTTCGCGCGCCCGCCGCCGCGTCGGGCGGCCGCCCATCCCCCGGCTTTTCCCCGGCGTATTTGAGGAAGCCCGGGCATTCGCCTATTTTCAGCGCCTTTCGGCAGTATTTGCGTTTGTTTTCATGCGCCGCCCCGCCTGTCTCGGCGAAATGCTCGAACCTCTCCGCCGAACCGCCGTCCGGCCGCCTCGCCGTCCCGCGCTCTGTCCCGCGGCCGGCGGCGGCCTCGCCCCCGCCGATCCCCGCCGCGATGGCCGGCGCGCCGG
>JAISZB010000183.1 GCA_031269465.1 Clostridiales bacterium
TATTTATTAAACTAATTGCGGGGAGCCGTGTGCGCGAATCGTGCATGCACGGATCTGCGGGGGGCGAATGCCGCGGGGTGTTCGCCTACTCGACCTCCGGAGCGTTTGCTCCAGCTCCGAATTCTACGGCTTGTGGCTGAACAATCCTCTAGGGGAAGGGATAGTGCTACAGGCATACAAAACCTTGGAACAGCATTGGCGAAGGGCAACTTACCCAAGAAATAGGGGATTATGCGCGCTATGCGCTAAAAGCGCGGAGGAAGATGTATGGTTTATGTTCTGAATAAGAACGGAAAGCCTTTGATGCCTACAAAGCGCCGTGGGAAAGCAGTGCGCCTGCTAGAAGATGGCAGGGCTAAGGCTGCAAAGCTTGAGCCTTCTGCAATCCAGTTGCTGTACGACAGCACGGAATATACTCAGCCGATAGCGTTGGGCATTGACGCTGGAAGCAAAACGATAGGCATTTCCGCGACTGCGGTGAAAGAAGAATTGTACGCCGCGCAAGCGGAGCTGAGGATTGATATAGTAGATTTGCTTTCGACAAGAAGAGCTTTCAGGCGTTGAAGGCGCAGCTAAATAGCGCCCTATCTCAAGGCGCAACAGGAAAACAAGATATCTCAAGCCTCGTTTCAGCAATCGCGTCAGGTCAAAACATAAGGGATGGCTTGCTCCATCTATTGAGCATAAAATTCAACCCTCATCAAAACAGCAGATAATATACATAAGATATTGCCTATAACTAAAACAATAGTTGATGTTGCCTCGTTTGACATACAGAAAATCAAAAATCCCGGCATATCAGGAAGGGACTGCCGGCAAGGCGATCAACTTGGATTTTGGAATGCAAGGGAATATGTCTTGTTCCTCGATGGACATGCGCGCCATGGACGGAAGAATTGCAAGAGCCCCATGCTGAACGTCCGCCGCATAGAAAGCCGCAAAACAGGAGGCGGCGCTCCGAACAATCCAGCCGCATTATGCGGGGATTGCCACGGCGGCTATCGGGATGCCCATGGGCATCGGGGCGCCGCTTTCGGCGCCATGCGGGAAAGCTTAAGCTGAACCTAAAAAGAGGGCAATCTTTCAGAGGCGCCGCATTCCTGGGGATTATGCGCTGGGCATTCTACGGCGGGCCAAAGGAGAAGCATCCGGATGCAGGTGCGGCGTACGGTTGCACTGCATAGAACACGAGAATCATAAACGGCTTGGAAAAGGATCATGCGGCAGGCGCGAGATGCACTGGCGGAAATCCACTGGCTGTTCCTTTAGACGCAATTTACATGCAGAAGGCAGCGGGAAAGCGCAATCGCCAGATCCATAAGGCGGCTATCAACAAAGGCGGAAAGAGGAACTTGAATCAATCTCCAAAGTATGCATTTGGCTTTCAGCTATTCGACAGGGTTCAAATGCCAGACGGACGCAGGGGAGTTATTTTTGGAAGGCGCTTAAGCGGAAGTTTTGACGTGCGCGCGCTGGACGGAGCAAAGCTGTTCGCTGGAGCCGGCTGCAAAAAACTCAAGCCCTTGGAGAAGCGCAAGGCAATACTTACGGAAAGGGGCGTGCGGCTTCCTCCTCAGCCTAAAGGCAGAGGTATCTGCCGCATAACAACTGTGAAGATTGAAAATGTAAACATTAACCGACACGAAAAATGTTGCGTGCAAAATATATCAACCAGCAAGGCGCTGAGCGAGTCTGGGACGGGATTGACTATTTTGGAGCTTAATTATACTGCTTTTCATATAAACCCCTATGAAGCTTTGCTTCATCACTAAGGATGAAAAAATAAGTCATTTGTGTATTTGAGGCATGGACAAATGTCCATAAAATGTATTTTCGTACTAAACTGCCTTTTTTGGAGCTTCCTTATACATCGAGTGCAAAATGCTGATTTCGGCATTTCGCACCATTCAATGGATAATCAAGCTCCAAAAAGGAACATTTGATAAAAAGGGTATATAGAGATGCCCAATGGACAATAAAGATGTAATAGGCACATTAACAGCACGACGGAATATATGATTTCCTTGATTGCTTTTTCTGACATGGATTTTTCTGAAATATATGCATGATCACCAATGAGGCAGACGAGACGGGAGGAAATACGATGCAAGTTGAATCAATAGAGGAAAGATTGTACCTAAATCCCGCTCCAATAATAGCAAACTTCAAAAAGTGCCTTAATACAGCCATTTCTGTGGACAAATCCGGGCTATTGCGATATTTGAACAGATTTATCGACACGCAGGATAGGTATATTTGCTTAAGCCGTCCCCGCCGTTTTGGAAAGACCTGGGCTGCAACCATGGCTGCAGCGTATTACAGTACAGGCCACGATACAAGAGACCTCTTTAGAGGATTGAACATTTGCGCTGATCCAACCTTTGACAAGCATCTCAACAAGTATAATGTGATATTTATTAATGTTCAGAATTTTTTAAGCAACAGGCAAAACATCAAGTCTATGATTGCAAAGATCACCCGCGAATTGCTCGAGGACTTGAAATTGGCTTACCCTGAGCCTAAGATAGTGAGCAGAGACTTGATAAAAACATTGTACAATGTGCATAAACACTCAAACGCTGGTTTTATCTTCATAATTGATGAGTGGGATTGCATCTTTAGAGTGCGTCCTCATGACTCCGAAGGGCAAAAAGTGTATTTGGATTTTCTAAGGCTGCTTTTCAAGGATCAAAGCTATGTGCAGTTAGCTTATATGACTGGAATACTTCCTATAAAGAAGTACGGCACCCACTCTGCGCTGAATATGTTTAATGAATTCTCAATGTCTAATCCTGGCTTGTTTGGAGAATTCATAGGATTTACTGAGTATGAGGCGAAAGCCCTTTTTGAGGGAGCAAACATGAGTTTTGCGAAAGCGCGTGAGTGGTATGACGGCTACATCTTCAAAAATATCCATGTATACAACCCATTATCCGTTGTTCGTGCGGTAAATATGCAGAATTTTGCAAACTACTGGAATCAGACTGAAACATTTGAGGCTTTGAAGATGCCAATAAGCCTGAACTTCCGCGGACTTAAGGACGCTGTGTTGAAACTGCTGTCTATGGAGTCCGTGGGCATTGACATCGCTACATTCCAAAATGACATGTCAACATTTTCATCCGCAGACGACGTGCTAACTCTTCTGGTGCATTTAGGCTATCTTGCCTTTGATTCCAGCAAATCGGAGGTGTCAATACCCAACAACGAAATCAGAGAGGAATTCAAAAATGCAGTGAAAAGCGCATCATGGGGGGGAGTCTCAAAGCTGTTGCAGGCATCGCAGCAACTGTTGGAAGACACTTGGTCACTTAATGCTCAAAGAATTGGGGCTGCCATTGAAGAAGCGCACAATGAGTCAGCTTCAGTTTTGAAATACAATGATGAGAATTCGCTATGCTGCGTTATCACTATAGCGTACTATGCTGCGAATGAGCATTACATCATCTTCAGGGAGCTTGCTTCAGGCAAGGGCTTCATTGACTTGCTTTTTTTGCCAAAGGCATATCATTTCGACAAGCCCGCCCTGCTTATTGAGTTGAAATGGGACAAAACCGCAAATGGCGCTGTTGCCCAAATAAAGGATAAAAATTACCCCCAAAAAGTACTGGAGTATACTGGCAACATTATTCTTGTGGGAGTGAATTACGATAAGGAAACCAAGACTCATTCCTGCGCAATAGAATTACTTAATAAGGACTAACCATGTTTCATCTGCGTGATCAATTGACAGTTTTCATTAAGGAAAAATCGTTTAGGATGGAGTCTGTCACTCAGTATATTGCCGAAGAAAATGGGAAAATCCCGGCTCTTCAGTTAAGCCTTGCGCTGACATTTCTAGCGGCTCTCTGAATGGATCTTGCTTGAAGCCATGTCATTTGCTGGTTTGTGAAAATGGCTCCGCGCCTTGCGTGCCTGCTCATATTGTATTCCAGCGTTGGATTTAGCTTTGCGATGGAAAGGATTGTAAGCCAGTCGTACTTCTCCGAGCAGATTCTCTCCACTGGATTCCAAGCTTGCGCCCGGAGCTGGAGAGTCGGTTGAACGGCGCCTTGAGAATGTCGGCCTCGGTCGCGCGGCTGTTAGCTATACTGCTTTTCATATAAAAAAGTAACATTTGATGAAAAGCGGTATACTTTCAAATGAAGGATGCATGCCTGGACATCGTTGGCTGTTGGTTCATGCATGGGCGTCTACCTCCGCTTCTCCAAGGTTGCTGGAAGCGGACGATGCGCCGATGAGCTTACGTTCGGCCTTGAAAATCAACAATCAAGAACTCTGATTTTATTTTACTGGGCGGTACGGCGAACTTTATCGCGACAGCCATTTCTGAGTCGGACTTTACACGCGGTACGCTAAAGGCGGCGTGAAGTTCAACGGGGCGGATGCGCTGGCGCAAGGCAAAGAACCGTAGAAAAGCTCTCTGGTCGAGGCATTCTCTGCGTACACAAAGGTGTGTCGCGGATGTTCACGCGCGAGGAAATCCCCAAAGCGCGCGATAAGGTTGAAATCATCATCGGTCAACATGCTTGCGCAGTTGAGAAAGACGGCATCTTCGGCGAGGCGGCAATCGTGGCGGACGTGTAAAGCAAGGTGGATTACAGGCGCAAAGAGACAGCGGAGTTTAGAAAACTTTATTTGATGCGGAGGACAAGCAAATGGCCATCAATCGTGTGGAAATCAAGGATTTTATGGCGTTCAAGGGCGAGTTCGCCTGCGGCTTCTGCAAAGGGGTCAATGTCATTATCGGCGGCAATGCGACGGGAAAGACGACTCTGTTGAAATTGATGTACGGCCTTATTAATAGAAAATTGTCAAGTTGCTTTTACAGTAATAGCCTCAAGGATAGCGTCTTATTTGGCAGAGGGAGCATTAGTCTTTTCGATCTCGACGGTTCTCATTTCAAATTTGATCAAGGGTCTTACAATGAAAATGCCGGAGCTATAGTACACCCGCTTAATGGAAAAATAGTGGAAATTGGTGCTGGCGCATCAATTCTCACTATTTCAGGGAAGCAATCAATAGAGCATTCAGAAAGCAATAGCGTCTACATTCCCGAGAAGGACATGCTCTCGCACTCCATGGGCTTTCTCGCCTTAAAACAAGAAAGGCCGTCTATTCCCTTTGACGATACTCTGACGGACATTATTGCGAAAGCGCAGCTGTATCCAAAAAAAGAAGCATTCAACAATCCTTTGTGCATCAAAATAAGAGAAATCATTGGTGGAGAAGTGGCTTATGATAATGATGCCTTTGTGGTCCTCAAAGATAAGGATCGCAGTCAGGTCCTATTTTCAAGAGAAGCTTCAGGATATAAAAAATTTGGGTTATTATGGAAGCTGATTCGGAATGGTTTGTTGGAGAAAGGGACTGTTCTCTTCTGGGATGAACCGGAAAACAGTCTCAACCCCGAGCTTATTCCTGTACTTGTGGAGATATTGCTCGAACTGGAGCGAGGCGGAGTACAGATATTCCTCGCAACTCATAGTGAGGTATTGGCGAGTTACTTCGATGCGCTGCGAAAGTACGGCGACGAAGTTATGTTCTATTCGCTTTACAGAAACGGTGAAAGTATAGATGTCGATGCAAGTGAGCGCTTTGACCTGCTCACGCCGAACAATCTAACCGCCGAGCAGGCGAAACTATATGAGAAAGAGGTTGAGAAGGGGTTAGGAGATGGGAACTGATAAATTTCCGCATTATAGCGGCATGGACTTTGTGCCGGACAATGCCTTTGTTATCGAAGACGCGCCTGTTCGTTTAACTTGCGGCGAGCATATTCGATCTGTGGAGTTTATCCGCCGCAAAGGCACGGATTTAATCTTTATAGAAGCAAAGTCCTCATTTGCAAACCCCGCAAGCTCGCCAGCTCCATATCGTACAGAAGTATCCGAGATTTGCGAGAAATTCATACACTCGCTGAATATTTTGTCGGCTATAAAGGTTGGCGCAGTTGATGAAGCTCTGCCTGCGCAATTCGACTATTCAGGCAAGGCGTCGCTGATGTTTATACTGGTGGTGCGCGACCACAAAGCTCAATGGTGCAGACCAATAAAACGTGAGCTGGAGCAGTTGCTTCCGGTTCATATTAAGAAAATATGGAAGCCGTCAGTATATGTCATTAACAGTGAAACGGCTAGGAAACAAAATTTGCTCAGTTAGGAACACGCAAGTTGGAGAACTATCCCGCGCAGGGCTTGAGGACTAAACTAGCGCTGTCGCTCTTAATTGCGTCAAATGTCTTTAGCCTTAATTATAGCCAAATAGGACTGCTGCGCATTTAAGACTGTCTGCGCTAGGAGCGCACGCTTCCTTTATCGCCTGCGGACTTGGTAATGAATTCTGGAATCATTGGTGGGACGCAGCCGTACTTGACATGCTATACGACGATCAGAAGCGCCTGCCCCTCACGGTCGAGTGAGGCAGCATGGTGGACTCGCTGAATATGCTGAATTCCTAACGCTCTTCGATGAGCATTGAAATAATGCGCTTCTCAAGAAGCTGTCAGCTGGCCGCCGTACCTGGGCCATGGAGCTAAAAGCGATCGCAACTAAGAAAGGCGCATCCCCTGGTTGTTCGGAAGTGCTGAAGAACCTTTTCGATCCGCCTCGCCCTGATTGACTAGCTGGTGACATACGCCAAGAAGATTTATGCGAGAACGGCTTGCCCGTATACGCATTTGACAACTTTACCTTTTAATTGAAATATTAGTTAAATAACCCATAATAAAAAAGATAGAAACTTTGAAATTAAATTATTTATATCAGTAGCATTACAGATAAAAGGATGAAGGTATAATTATGACGCTATATGAAACCATATTCACCCGCCGAAGCGTGAGGCAATACGATCAGGTTCAGCTGGAAGCCTCCGTGTTGGCTGAAATCAGGCAGGCTATAGATAACGAAAAGCAGCTGCCCGGGCAGAACGCACGATTTGAGATTGTAAATGCTGATAGGCTAAAAGGCGTAGCGGCGCCTCACGCCATTTTGGCATACTCTGCGGGAACGGATGCCGCTCTGGCCAATATCGGCTATACACTGCAAGGCGTTGATTTACATCTGCAAAATAGCGGATATGGAAGCCTGTGGATGGGCATGGGAAAGCCAATCGAACAAAGTGCGGACTACCGAATTCTTCTGGCATTCGGTAAAACCAGCGCTCCTCTTCGCGCAGGGCAAGGGGATTTCAAGCGCAAATCCGCGACTGAAATCAGCAATGAAGACAACGCTATCGCCCGCGTTGCTCGCCTTGCTCCCTCAGCGGTCAATTTTCAGCCATGGAAACTGGATTTTTCGCCAGGCAAAGTGGTGGTTCGGCCTGACGGGGGCGGCATTAGAAAGTTGCTGACCGGCAATTTGCAGAAGATTGACCTGGGGATTATATTGAAATGCGTGGAATTGGCTCTTGAGCGCGAAGGAAAGGCTGTTACGGCGCTTACCCCTAAAGGCGGCGGGAAAACGTTTGCTGTAGAGGTTGCCTTTGAATAATAAAAATACTGTTAAATTGTGAAATTAATATTTTTGCGCCTTAAAATACTCGAAGCGGACATATTGACCATGTCTGATTCGAGTATTTTCTTTTTGCAGATTGGACGTCTTAGGCTTTAATTGGAACTTTCCTATATATACTGATTTTCTTCAAATGTTTCTTCTTTGGCGCTTGTTTATCCATGGAGCGAGTGCGAAGGCATTACGCACTCGCTGTATAAAGCTCCCAAAAAGGCAGTTTCCTATGAAAATCAGTATATGATGGAGTTCACAGAGATAGTCAGAGAAAGCTGCAGAAAAAGTCAGTTGCTGGATAAAGAAAAATCTGAACTAATGAAAAATAAAAGATGTTTTGATCTAGCTTTATCCAGCGCTGGGGGTCGCAGCAGCCAGCTGCTGCGACCCCCAGTAAAATGGTTGGCTGGCATCTATACTGTTTTGCAGCCAAATGTATCGATTTTGAGGTTGGCTTATCCACTATCAAGGTGCAAAATGCCGTTATCGGCATTTTGAGCTAATTGCAAAATCCAACCTCAAAATCAGGACTCGCCAATGCAGATCAGTATAGACTCCGCATGCACCCTAGATGCAGCGCACTGCAATGGTGTGAAGGAAGCCCTCGATCTACATTATTTCCTTGTTCTAACCACTGCGGCTAAGTTACTGATATGAGGTTGCGCGATTCTGCTGGAGGCAATGTCGCGAGGCGTCCGTCTGCTCAACCCCATGCTCAATTAACCTTGAAATCTGACAACATTTTTCTCATCTTTTTTAGACCTCTTTAATGCATTCCATGTAATACATTATAATGAGTCTCCAGTTTGATCAGTTTATTTTTCTCTTGACTTTATGAAAATAATGGTTTATAATAAAATCATTAAATAAAAATCGGGAGGCAAAATAAATGTCTTTACAGCCACAACT
>JAISZB010000251.1 GCA_031269465.1 Clostridiales bacterium
AGCAGAAAGCTCCCGCTAGACAGGAGCAGAAAGCTCCCGCTAGACAGGAGCAGAAAGCTCCCGCTAGACAGGAGCAGAAAGCTCCCGCTAGACAGGAGCAGAAAGCTCCCGCTAGACAAGAGTTTTCCGGCTCCCGCTAGTCAGGAGCCTTCCGGCTCCCGCTAGTCAGGAGCTTTCCGGCTGCTTCTTCTCCAGTTTCCTCTCCCTGACCTTTTGCCGGATCATCCTCATTTTCTTCCTGTATTTAAGGGGCGAGGTCTCGGTGTATTTATGGAATAGCCGTTCAAAGTTGGTAAGGCTGTTGTATCCCAAGCTGGCCGCTATCTCAGCTATATTCATATTGCTTGCATCCAGGAGCTCCTGAGCCTTCTGAATGCGATGGACGTTTATATAGTCCTGTACGGTGAACCCCGTGACCTCCTTGAAAATTCTGCAGAGATAGCCTTTGCTTACAAAGAATTTTTTGCTGATTTCGTCCAGGGACTTGACTTTATTAAAGTTTGTTTGAATATATTCAGCTATCTCGTCTATCTTCAGATGCTTAGGAGCCTGCGACATTGCGGAATTGTAAAAGATTCTCTTGTCAGCCTTGAAGCTGGCGACATTTAGCAGAAGCTCCGCCAGCTTCATCATTACAATCTTTTCATATCTAGGCTGTTGCCTGCTGAATTCATCCATCATGGAAAAAAGCAGGTTGCGGACTATGCCTTGAGCATTTTCGCCCAGTTCGAATACCCCGGCGTGCTCCGCGAAAAACTGGCTTAAGCTCAGGCCGCAGACGCTTTCAAAGAAATGGTTGAACGGCTCCGCTGTCACCTCTATCAGAACCCTGTCGTGCGGAGTTTTTTCAAACATGCTGGTTCTATGGATCTGAGAGGAGTTTATAAGCACGAGGCTTCCCTTGTTTATCCTATAAGTTTTGTTTTCAATGAAGTAGTATCTCGCGCCTTCCAACAGGTAATAGATTTCATACTCTTCATGAAAGTGCATGGTAGGCATTGAAAAGCTGTCGTCGCGGATAATCCTGTCCATGACGATTCCATCTATTACCGCCTCAAATACGACGCGCTTCATCGCCACTCCCCCTTTCCGGCCCTGCCATGACGCAACTGGCTTCCAATTTTGCAATATGGCAAAGCGCATATGATAGGCGCAATGCCCTCTAATATATATTAGAGCATTTTAAGCAAAATGGCAACCTTGGCAAGCGACCGCCCGGCTTGCGCACCTCCAGAGCAACTCTGCAATAATTTGATGAAAAGCGGTATATCCGGCGAAAATCGGTGTTTTGCCTGATTAAGGCATGATTCAACAGGCAACCCGTACCAAAAATCGCCGCTATTGGCTGCGCGCAAGCATGGCATGGAAACCGCTTGGTCGCGTTCATAAATTTTAAGCCATATTGCAATAAGCAGACTTGCATCATAGGTTTGCAACCTGCCCTAGCTGTCTTTGAAAGCGTCTTTAATCGATGCGCAGTCAAATTCCTATTTTAGCTTGACTGCCGATTTCAAGGCGCGCGCCTATGTCGGAATTTCGCACTCGGTGTAGATTCAAGCTGCAAAAAAGCATCATCAGCAAATCAGTATAGTTGCTTCCAACTGCGCACCGGCGCATCACGAAGCTCTTTGAGAAAGGAAATCTCAGCCATGAACAAAAAGAACAGTCGCGAGTTGCGCATTGCTTACATTGGCGGCGGCTCCAGAGCGTGGGCATGGACGCTGATGACGGATCTGGCGCTTGAGCCGGATTTGGGAGGGATCGTAAGCCTCTATGACACTGATGCAGCCGCAGCTCAAAGCAACAAGGCCATAGGAGGCTATCTCTCAAAAAACCCCGGCGCCCTGGGCAAATGGGAGTACATCACATCCTCTAGCCTTGAAGAGGCTCTGCGCGGCGCTGACTTTGTCATCATTTCCATTCTTCCGGGCACCTTTGATGAGATGGAATCTGACGTGCACCTTCCTGAGCGCCTGGGGATCCTTCAGCCGGTAGGAGATACAGCCGGCCCGGGCGGCATCGTAAGGGCGCTTCGCACAATACCGATGTTTATAGTAATCGCGGAAGCGATAAAGAATTTCGCTCCTGAAGCATGGGTTATCAACTATACAAACCCCATGAGCCTATGCGTAAGGGCCCTGTACCACGTTTATCCCGATATGAAGGCTTTCGGCTGCTGCCATGAAGTATTCGGCACTCAGGAGCTGCTCGCGGCTGTAGCTGGCGAAGAGCTGGGAATCAAGGACGCGATGAGAAGCCAGATAAATGTTAACGTCCTGGGCATTAACCATTTCACGTGGTTCAGCAAGGCAAGCCTCGGACAGCAGGATCTTTTCCCCGTCTATGAAAGCTTTATAGCAAAAAACTATGAAAAAGGATATCTGTGCGGAAGCCCAAGCCTTATAAATCAAAGGTTTACCTGCCTGAATAAAGTCAAGTTCGATCTTTTCCGCCGCTACGGCTGGATAGCGGCTGCAGGCGACAGGCATCTCGCCGAATTCATGCCTGGAAGCATGTACTTAAAGGATCTGGAGTCGGTGCGAAGCTGGGGCTTCTACCTTACAGGAGTTGACTGGCGCAAGGAAGATCTCAAGGCCCGCCTTTTAAGGAGCAAAGCCCTCTCAAGCGGAGAAGAGTCCATGGAGCTTAAATCCTCCGGAGAAGAAGGAATTCTCCTCATAAAGGCTTTGTGCGGCTTGACGCGGGTTATCAGCAACGTTAACCTGCCCAACTATGGAGGACAGATATCAAATATCCCTAAATGCTCGGTAGTTGAAACAAACGCCGTTTTCTCTCTTAATGACATAAGGCCAGTTTACGCCGGATCCTTTACCGAGGAGATAGGAAGCCTCATGAAGCCTCACATAGATAATCAGGAGACAGTGCTTAACGCCGCTTTGACTGGCGATCGGGCCTATGTCTATGAAGCCTTTTCAAGAGATCCCCTTACGGCGGGAAGATGCTCCTTTTCTGAACTTAAGGCGCTTGCGGATGAAATGATTAAAAATACAATGGCTTTTCTTCCAGACATATGGAACTAGCTCCCAACCTATGCTGATTTGCATATGAACCCCTATGACGCTGCGCTTCACCGCCAAGAGTGAAAATATTAAGTCAATTGTGTGTTTGAGGCATGGACAGATGTCCATAAAATGTAAATTCGTACTAAAGTTCCGATTTTGGAGCTTGATTATGCAGCGGGCGCGAAATGCCGATTTCGTCATTTCGCACTGCTCTCTGGATAATCAAGCTCCAAAATCGGTACATATGACTGCAAATCGGTATATGCTGATCAGCATATGAAACCGCCTATTTTAAAGCTTGACCGTACAGCGGGCTCGATATGCCGATGTCTGCATTTCGCACCTTGAAAGCGCTGAATTCATGCATTATAAGAATATCGGCGCCAGCGGACTCTCAAGCTAAGCGTCGCATCATTGCGCGCTCTAAAGCGAAGCCTCGCAGTGAAAGCTTAGCGGGCCTCATCAAAGGAGAATGCAAAATGCCAATACCCATCGGCTCCATACAGATCCGAGATCCGTTCATTCTAAAGTCTAGAGGCGAATACTTTCTTTTCGGCTCCACGGACACCGACATCTGGAATGCTGACGGCATCGGCTTCGACTGCTACAGAAGCGGAAACCTAATAAACTGGGAAGGCCCAATCCCCGCTTTCAGGCCGCCTGAAGGCTTTTGGGGAGAAAAGAACTTCTGGGCCCCGGAAGTCCACCTTTATAAAGGCAAATACTTCATGTTCGCATCCTTCATCGGCAGCGGCCTGAATCGGGGAACCGCGATTCTGGCTTCCGTCAAGCCTGAAGGCCCATATTCTCCATGGAGTCGCGGAGCCGTCACGCCCAGGGAATGGATGTGCCTGGACGGGACATTTTATCTGGATGATAGCAGCCAGCCTTGGATAATCTTCTGCCATGAATGGGTTCAAGCAGGAGACGGCGAAATCTGCGCCATGAAGCTTTCCAGCGACTTGACCCGAACCGAGGGAGAACCCGCGATTCTTTTTAAGTCAACCGACGCTCCCTACAGCAAAAAAGTCTCATCGCCCAGCTGGAATAAAGAAGGCTATGTCACAGACGGCCCCAGCATATTCAAGCTCTCAAGCGGCAAGCTCATTATGCTCTGGTCCTGCATGGGCGAGAAGGGCTACTGCATAGGCATCGCTTCTTCTGAAAAGGCAATCCTAGGGCCTTGGCGCCAAAGTGAAAAGCCCCTGTTCGCAAACGACGGCGGCCACGGCATGATATTTCGCTCTTATGACTCAAGGTTGCTTCTTGCAATCCACACTCCAAACTCCTCTCCTAATGAGAGGGCGTCTTTCATTGAGCTAGTCGAAGAAGAATGCGGAGTTTCACTGAAGGGAGCCTCGCCGGCCTTCCTGGTCATAGATGAGAAGGACAACGTCGCTGTGGCCTTAAAAGATGCCGACGGCGGCTCTTGCGCGCTGGGGCTCTCTGTAAAAGGCCGCATCCCCGCAGGGCACAAGATGGCATTGGCGGATATCGAAAAAGGGGGCATGGTGATAAAGTACGGCCACCCCATCGGCCACGCCTCCAGTGGCATTTGCGCCGGGGAGCACGTCCATTCCCACAACATGGAGACGAATCTCTCCGATATCATCTCCTACGAGTATTCCCCGCAGCCTCCATCGGCTACGGCGAAAAAGAGCGCGGAGTTTTCAGGCTACACCAGGGAAGACGGATCCGTGGGGATCAGAAATGAGATATGGATTCTGCCCACAGTCGGCTGCGTAAACAAAACCGCTGAAAAGATCGCGCGAAAGGCCTCTGAGGCTTTCAGCGGGCGAGTTGACGGGATCTACTCCTTCAGCCACCCATACGGCTGCTCCCAGCTTGGAGACGATCTGCAAAACACCAGGAAAGCGCTGGCGGGCTTAGCCAGGCATCCCAACGCCGCGGGCGTCCTGGTTTTAGGCCTAGGCTGCGAAAACAACACAATTCCCTCTTTCAAAGAAGTTTTAGGTTCTTGCGGCGAAAAAAGAATAAAGTTCCTGCTGGCCCAGGACTGCGAAGATGAAGAAGAGGAAGCCCTTCAAGCCATAGAGAGCCTGGTGGAGTACGCAGAGCTATTCAAGCGCGAACCCGTAAACGCTTCAAAGCTCATCGTAGGCTTAAAGTGCGGAGGGTCCGACGGATTCTCCGGCATCACGGCAAATCCGCTTGTAGGCAGAATATCAAACAAGCTGGCAGAATGCGGGGCAACGGCGATCCTTACGGAGGTTCCTGAAATGTTTGGCGCTGAAACCCTGCTTATGAACCGCTGCCAAACCAAAGAGCTCTTTTCCAGAACCGTAGAATTAATAAACAACTTCAAGCGGCATTTCACCTCCCACGGCCAGCCCGTCTATGAAAACCCGTCTCCTGGCAACAAGGACGGAGGGATAACCACTTTGGAGGAAAAATCTCTGGGCTGCGTCCAAAAAGGCGGCTCAACCCCTGTTTCAGAAGTATTGGACTACTGCGAAAAAAGCGAGACCCACGGGCTTTCGCTCCTTAACGGACCCGGAAACGACTTGGTATCCTCCACAAACCTGACTTCCAGCGGAGCTCAGCTCATTCTTTTTACAACGGGCAGGGGAACGCCCTTTGGAGCCCCCGCGCCTACTCTCAAGATAGCGACAAACTCCGCGCTCGCCGAGAAAAAAAGCCGCTGGATAGACTTCAACGCCGGAGCGATCCTCGAAGGCAAGTCCATAGACGAGGCGGCGGAAGAGCTGTGGCAGCTTCTGCTGGACTGCGCAAGCGGAATAACCCCCGCTAAAAACGAGGTCAACGGCTTCAGGGATATCGCAATCTTCAAGGACGGCATTACTGAGTGAGACTAAAAAGCCTCCGCTTAGGCGGAGGCTTTACCTATGTGCGAAACGCATAGATTCAAGTGTAGTCATGTGCAATCTGATTAACTCCAAAACTGATTAAACGGCGGTATATTGTGAAGAAAATTAAATGGCGATGCATCGGCTATCCTCAAAAACATAAAGGATCGCTCCTCCTTGAGTTCGACAATGGAGTTATTTATTGCGGGCTTCACCAAGCATACTTAGCAGCAGCTAAATGTACCGGTTTTTAGGTCTGATTATCCATTGATGGGTGCGAAATGACTATATCCACATTTCGCGCTAATTGTAAAATCAGACCTAAAAACGGAACTTTCCAATGCAATTCAGCATATCTTGCAGAACCTTTGCTTTAAGGCGCCATTAGAGTGCATGGCACTTTTTGACAGCATACTTATGCACTGCTTCTCGAGCCAGTTTCAGCTATAACATGCCAGTTTTCTAAACAGGCCAGCACTTTGATTTATAAATCGACAAGCTTGATTGCATACCCTGATTGCTCCAGTGCGCGAAGCGCTTTTTCTAAGTACCGCGATTTCACAAGAATATAGTCGGTTACGTATGTTGATAAGACAAACAGGCTTATCTCTTCCTGCTTTAAGATCCTTGCAATGTCATAAATAATTCCAATTAGAGAAAAATCCAGCTCGCCTGAAACCCTAAACCCCTTCCACCCATGCTCGCACGCAACCGCGCAAGAAGGCGCATACTGCGTTTCGCAGACAAGCGATATCTCTTCATCCGTGATTGCCGCAAACGTAAACGGCTTTGATAAATCTATCTCCGACGCGTCGTTCAACTTTATCACCGAAAATTCTTTCTCCAAAACTTCGATTTCCACTTGTCAAACATCAGCCTCTTTCTCGCCTTATCGCAGGCGTTTCTATCAATCGCAACCTTTTCCTCTCCCATATGGGGAGGCCTCCCGGAATCTTTTCCAGATCTTAGAAGCGGGCGATTCAATCTGCTGAAAAAGCCTCTCTTTTTTTGCATCTCTATCTTTTCGGATATATTGATTTTCATAAAAATTTCCTTTTTGGGAGCTTGATTATACAGCGAGTGCGATTGATATCGGCATTTCGCACCGCTCAATGGATAATCAAGCTCCAAAAACAAACGCGTTCCGCTGCAGATCGGCATGTAATTTTAAAGGCCCAAGCCATCGCCTAAACTTTAGACTAAGGTTTGAGCCTTGTGGTTCCGCGTTCAATGATAGCAGAAGAAAACAGCGTAGTCTTCGGCATGTCCCTTCCTTCAAGAACCCCCAGAAGCGTAGCCACGCTGGTTGCGCAAATGGGTTCAAGCTTGTTGTCTATGGAGGTCAGCTCCGGGTCGCAGCAACATGCTATGTTCGAATTGTCAAAGCCGGAGATGAACATCTGTTCTGGAACTGAAACCCCTATTTCCTTGGCGAATTTGAGCGCGCCAGCAGCCAGCAGATCGTTTGCCGTCACTATCCCGTCAATCTCCATGCCCTTAAGCTCCATAAGCCTAGCCTTGGCGTTCTCCACAGGCCTGCTCACTTTGCCTACTAGAATCATCCTATCCTCTTTCGGCTCAATCCCGGCCTGCTCCAGCGCCAAGGCAAACCCGCTCAGCTTCTTGATGCCGCTGTAGTTGGCGGAATCATAAAGATAGATGAGATTTCGCCTGCCGGATTCTATAAAGCGCGCTGTTATTTGATAAGCGGCATCTTTGTCGTCGCTGGCAATGTTATAGACATTTGGATAGCGCAAGACGCCGTTGACCATCATCACCGGGAGCTCCTTAGCCGCCTCTTTTATGTAGACGGCATTCTCCTCCGACTCGACATAGCTGGAGCCCACCATGATGATTGCGTCCACTCTGGAAGCTAGAAGCCTCTTGACTGATTTCTGCTTGTTGGCCAGCTCGTAGCCTGTACAGTGCATTAAAGTCTCATAATTGTTTTCCTTGAGAGCGCCGTCAATCAAATTTACCGCCCGGGCAAAAAACGGATCGCTTGAGTCCACGCACATGATGCCTATAGTCATAGTCGAGCTCGAACCCAACTTTCTGGCAAAGGTGCTGGGCGTATAGCTCACCTCGTCCATTATGGCAAGTATCCGCCTTCTGGTCTCTTCGCTGACTTTTCCGCTTCCATTAATCACCCGCGACACTGTCGCCGTAGATACACCCGCTTTCTTTGAAACATCATATATATTCATATTTTCTCCGGAAATCCCCCTGAAACCAGTTACATGCTACCACAATAAGATTATACATCATTTATTTCAATTAAGCAAGGCTAATTTATATTTTGTAATATTATACAAATAGTATCACGTTATATATTTCTTTCTTAAATATTTTTTCAAATTGAGTTGACACGCTTCATAAAACGCAGTATACTTTACACTGTAAGCAGTTACATTCTTGAAGCTTTTGGGAGGTGGCGATGGCATATAGAAGTCATATGAATCTTAGCTTCATAAAAACAAAGCCAGCGCGGCCTCTTTTGCCGCAATAGACATGCATTCGGCATCTGCAGCTCTCTACGCCGGGCTGTTTGCCGCTATGCGAACAGCTTATTTTACAGGGCATTTAAGTGCAACCTTCTGTTTATCTCATAACGCGTCCCTATAGGGCCTGAACCAGCTGGAACGGTTCCCCAAATCCATCTGGAAGAGCCTGATCGGATGAAGAGGATTAATTTTCCTCATGCCATTTAATTCCGATGGCTTTAGCGGTAAACCGCTTACATACCAATTGTTTCATCGATTTATTCTAAATTTCGTCCAAAATCAAAGCAAAACGTTATTTATAGCTCGAAAAGCTATGGATATATCAAGCCTGAAAGCCAAACAATAAAACTTGTGAAAGCGCTAGCTATACTGATTTTCATATAAAATTACCTTTTTTTTGAGCTTGATTATACAGCGAGCGCGAAATGCCGATGTCGCCATTTCGCACCGCTCAGTGGATAATCAAGTTCTAGAAAAGGATCATTGTATGAAAATCGGTATATTCACAGTCACTCTCCTCACGCCCAGCGGAAAAATGCCGCTGAAGGCAGGATCTTTAACGGCCCAAGGCTCTTAAAGCTGTTTGGCTTTACTATACTGCTTTTCATATGATGAAAAGCGGTATGTCTTTAAAAGGCGATGATTTTGCCCGCGCCTGATTTTTAGCTCTTTATCCTCAAAATGCGCGTTTCAAGCTCCGAGTCCAACCGTCTTGGGAGCGCATGTGGATAGATCCGCAATTTATCGCCTACAAAGCTCGCAGAAACCAGAACTGACATTTGAAAGGGGTATTGACTTGAGAATCAAACGAATTGCCGCATTACTTATGGCTTTAACAATGATCTTCGCGGTTTCCGCCTGCGGCACTGGAGTCGGCGGGGCAGCTCCCGCTCAAGTGACGGCTGAAACGCCAACCTCCGCGCCGGCTACCCAAGAGCCGACTGTTGAGCCTACGCAAGAGCCTACGGAACCGCCCGTCGAGGAGCCTGCCGTCGAGCAAGCAACAATCAAAGTCTCCTGGTGGGGCGCGGACGCAAGGCACAACGCAACACAGGAAGCCATAAACAAATTCATGGAGTTGAACTCCGATGTTAAAGTGGATGTGCAGTTTGCAGCTTGGGACGGATGGGAAGAGGCAATGTCTACCCAATTCTTCGCGGGCACAGCCCCTGACATGAACCAGATCAACTGGAACTGGATCACATCCTTCAGCTCCGATGGAAGCAAGTTCGTAGACCTAAACAAATATTCAAACATAATAGACTTGACGCAGTTCAACCAGAATTCACTTGACCAGTGCGTCCTGGCAGGAGAGCTTCAGGCAATACCCGTCTCCATGACAGGCCGCATATTCTACTGGAATGAGACTACATTTGAAAAGGCCGGCGTCTCGACTCCAAAGACATTGGAAGAGCTATACGCCGCAGCCGACGCCTTCCACAGCGTTTTAGGAGACGATTACTATCCTCTGTCCCTCGGAGAGTATGACAGGGCGATCCTTCTGGTATACTACCTGGAGAGCATCTATGGAAAAGCATGGGTTGTAGATGACCAGCTCAACTACACGAAAGAAGAGATCGAAGTCGGACTTCAGTTCTTCAACGAGCTTGAAGAAAAAGGCGTAATTCCCTCAATTGAGACAATCGCGGGAGACGGCGCAGCTTCTCTAGACAAAAATCCCAAATGGATTGAAGGCAAATACGCAGGCATTTTCGAATGGGACTCCAGCGCTCCCAAATTCAGAGACGCTCTTGCGGAAGGTCAAAATCTCGTCGTCGGAGACTATTTTACTGACATCGGCGACTTTAAAGGAGGCTTTTCCAAAGTTTCCCTCGCCTTTGCAATATCTGAGACCTCAAAGTATCCTGAGCAATGCGCCAGACTCATCGAGTTCCTGCTAAACGACGACCAGGGCACCGCAATCATGGCTTCCCAGAGAGGCATTCCTCTGTCCAAGAAAGCCCTTGATAACTGCATAGAAAACGATCTGCTCGATTCCCTGACAGCTGAAGCGAACGTAAAAGTCCTCGACTGGGTCAGCTATCCTCTAGATCCGAAATTCGAAGACGCAAAGCTTAAGGGAACTCCGGACGGAACCTACATCGACGTATTCTCCGGCTTGAGCTACGGAGACTATGACGTGCCAGAAGCCGCAGACGTGCTGATAAGCGGAATCAACGCCGTACTCGGCTCCTAAAGCCAGAAGTTTCATTGAAGCCTAAAAATGGCATTTTCCATGCCTAACCAAGCGCAAGGGGCGCTGTCTTACAAGCGCACCCATGCGCCTGCCTGAGGGCGAAAGTCTTGCCCTTAGGCTGCGCTCGAAACCCCGCCACCTTGGATCGGCCCAAGCTCAATCCTCAGGCCGGCCCTCAAGGGGCGGGGCATTTTTATTCCCCCCCAAGCTCGATTAAAGAAACAGCTTGAGCGGGTTTAGCAATGAGCCGTCAGCGCGGCGCGAAACGGCCATATTATCTTTGACGCGTCCATAGCGGGCGCGGCATGCAAAGGCGGGCAATATGGATAGGGTTTTGGCGTACATAGAAGAAAAAATAGCTTCTTACAAGCATTACCATGAATACTGGAACTACGAAGACGGCTGCGTGCTTTTAGGAGCATGGCAAGTCGGCGAGGCTTTGCGAAAGGGCTATTGGGATTTCATTCTGGGGTATCTGGATCCCCTGGTAAGGGATGACGGAATAATTACCAACTACGAAGTCGGAGCATTCAATATAGACGGGTTCAACTGCGGCAAAATCCTATTCAAGGCGTATAGCGAGACTTGCCAGGAGCGATACCGCAAGGCCGCCTCATACCTGCGCGAAAATCTAGCGCTGCAACCCCGAACCGCATCAGGAAGTTTTTGGCACAAGGCGATTTATCCAGGTCAGGTGTGGCTTGACGGACTATATATGTCCATTCCCTTCTACGCGGAATACGAAAGCCGCTTTGGAGGCGGAAGGAGCTTCAGCGATATAAAACTGCAGTTTGAAAATGTCAGGCGCTTGATGTTCAATGAGGAGAAAAAGCTCCACCACCACGGCTACGACTCCCTAAAAACCATGTTTTGGGCGGATAAGGAAACAGGCCTTTCCAAGAGCTTCTGGCTTAGGTCTATAGGTTGGCACCTCATGGCTCTTATTGATACGATAGAGGCATGCACAGATGAAGGTGTCAGGAGCTTTCTGTCAGAACTCCTGCAAGAGGCGGCTTCCGGCCTTCTAGTCTATGAGGACATGGATACGGGGCTTTTCTGGCAGGTTGTGGATCAGCCAGAGCTTCCCGGCAACTACACTGAAACCTCGGGGTCTTCAATGGCAGCCTACGCATTTCTCAAAGGAGCCCGACTTAAGGCTCTAGACGGCTCATATATGGAAAGAGGGATGAAGATAGTAAACTCCATAGCCGAGTTGAAGCTGACCGGCGAAATCTCTTCAGGCCTAAAGCTTTCTGACATCTGCAAAGTAGCCGGACTCGGCCCCGACTCCAATCGGAGGCGAGACGGATCCGCTTCGTATTATGTCTCAGAACCTAAAGCGAATGACGATGCAAAGGGTTTTGGGCCGTTCATGATGGCATACGCCGAAAAACTCAAGCAACTCGAGCATCCCTATAATGAAAAGAGCTTTTCCTAACACCTTTTCAACCTTGCGTCAGGGAGGTGGCCGCATTGGCTAGTTTTAAGCTTTTCCTCAAGCGAAACTCCGGCTTCGCCTTTATAGTCCCATGGCTAGCCGGATTTTTGGTGTTTCGCATGTACCCTTTTATATCTTCGCTCTTCTACAGCTTTACAGACTTCAATCTATTTAGCGGAATAACGAAATTCGGATTGATGAATTATGAAGAGATCTTTTCAGACACGAGAATAATGAGGGCATTCAAAGTCACTTTCCAGTACGCCTTCATGACAGTGCCGCTCAAGCTCGTCTTTTCGCTTTTTATAGCGTATATTCTCAACTACAAGATAAAGGGCGTCAACATCTTCAGAACAGCTTACTATGTGCCTTCCATATTGGGAGGATCCGTCGCCATAGCGGTTCTTTGGAGCGCCTTGTTTAGAAATGAAGGCTTGATAAACAGCTTTCTAGGAATTTTCGGAGTAAAAGGCCCCTCTTGGCTGAGTTCTCCAAATCTCGCTCTTTTGGTTATATCTCTCCTTCGCGTATGGCAGTTCGGCTCTGTCATGGTTCTGTTCCTCGCGGCGCTTAAAAACGTTCCGGTAGACTTGTATGAAGCCGCTACAATTGACGGGGCTACAAAGGCCAGGCAGTTCAGAGCCATAACGCTCCCGCTTATAACCCCGGTTGTCTTCTACAACCTGGTTACCCAGCTTGTCCAGGCATTTCAGGAATTCAACGGGCCGTTCATCATCACCCGGGGAGGACCGAGAAACGCCACAACCTTGATTTCCCTCCTGATCTACAATAGAGCCTTCAAGAGCTATGATATGGGCATGGCAAGCGCCATGGCATGGATTCTGTTTGTCGTCGTCATGACTATGAGCCTCATCGCCTTCGTATCCCAAAGCAAATGGGTGTACTACGGCGATGAGAAATAAGGGGGTGAAGCCATGAATTACAGGACAGCCAAAAATATCGCGACATTTTTAAAGTATTTCATCCTTATCGCAGTCGGCTTCGTCATGGTATACCCTCTCATCTGGATGGCCGGTGCAACCCTTAAGAGCAACGCCGAAATATTCGCGAACATCTCCCCGTTTACAGCCAAGCCGACATTCGACGGATTCATAGCAGCCATGAACGATTACGGCGGAAAGATAAACATCTGGTCCTCGATGCTTAACACATACAAGTATGTGCTGCCCAAGGTAGCTTTCACCGTGGCGTCCTGCACGCTGACCGCCTACGGCTTCGGCCGCTTCGATTTCATAGGGAAAAAAGCCCTGTTCGCAGTCTTGATGTCCACCCTCTTTCTTCCTCAAGTGGTCATGAATGTACCGCAGTTCATACTCTACAACAATTTCAGGTGGATCGACTCTCCCGCTTACCTGCCTCTGATTGTTCCGGCTCTTTTTGCAAGCGACACATACTTCGTCTTCATGCTGATACAGTTTCTTCGCACCATTCCCAGGGAATTGGATGAAGCCGCCAAAATAGACGGCTGCACGTCACTTCAGATACTGACCAAGATAATAGCCCCGGTTCTGAAGCCCGCAATAGTCAGTTGCGCCCTGTTCCAATTCATGTGGACCTCAAACGACTTCATGGGGCCTCTGCTCTATGTAAATACTCCGGAGAGGTACCCCGCCACAATCTTCGTCCGCCTGTCAATGGATGCGGATGTAGGATTCGCCTGGAACAGAATACTTGCCGTGTCCCTCATATCCATCCTGCCTTCGCTCATAGTCTTCTTCATGGCCCAGCGCCAATTCATAGACGGAATAGCGGCCGGAAGCATAAAGGGGTAAAAACGCCGATGAAGCTTGTTTTCAAAAACGCAAGATGCGCTGTCATTGATTTGGAATCCCGGTATTTTCTTAAAGAGCCGGCTGAACTATATGTAAACGGCATTCTCCACTCCACGCTTTGCACTTCCGCTTCAAGCATTTCAGGCCTTGAACCGGATACTGACTACACTTTCAAGGTAAATGGGGAAAGCGCGAGCTTCTCTACAGAAAAAGAAGAGGCAACGCTTAATGTCAGGGATTTCGGAGCGTCAGGAAATGGAAGCTCTGATGACACAGTCTTTATCCAAGCGGCGATTATGGCCTGCCCTGAAAAAGGCAGAGTTCTTATTCCCAGCGGCTCTTACCGCGTAACAAGCCTTTTCTTGAAAAGCGGCTTGAACATTGAACTTGAAAAAGGCGCCACCCTCAAAGCGGAAACTGAGCGCTTCTCCCACCCGATTCTCCCAGGCGTCATAAAAAGCCTGAATGGGGCGGCTCATTGCCTCGGCTCATGGGAGGGAGCTCCCAATCCTATGTTTGCGGGAGTCCTCAACGGCTTTTCAGTGGAAAACATTTGCATATACGGCGAAGGCTCAATCGACGGTCAGGCGTCAAACGGCAATTGGTGGCGCGAGCCTAAGAAAATGGCTGGCGCATTCAGGCCTAGGCTGATTTACCTCCATTCTTGCAAAAATGCGTCCATAGTAGGCTTGACGCTAAAAAACAGCCCTTCTTGGACGATCCATCCCATTTTTTCAGAACGCGTCGGAATCTATGCAATCTCAGCCGAAAACCCAGCCGACTCCCCAAACACTGACGGCTTGGATATTGAAAGCTGCAAGAATGTCTGCGTCTGCGGAGCGAAATTCGATGTCGGAGACGATTGCATAGCTGTCAAATCCGGGAGAGTTCCAGGCGCGAGGCCGTCGGAGGATATTAAGATAAGCGCGTGCCTCATGCAAAACGGCCACGGCGCCGTCACTGTCGGAAGCGAAATGTCTGGAGGAGTGAAAGGCCTTTCGGTTCGAAGGTGTTTCTTCAAAGGCACGGATCGCGGCCTCAGGGTAAAGACCCGAAGGGGGCGCGGCGGCGTCATCGAAGACGTGTTGTTTCAAGATATAGATATGGACGGCGTCCTCACGCCGATTACGGCAAACTGCTTCTATTTCTGCGATCCAGACGGGGAAAGCGAATATGTGCAAAGCCGCTCTCCCAAGCCCATTGACGAAGGCACGCCTGCAATACGAACGCTTGCCTTCAAGAATATAACTGCGGAGGGCGCCCATTTCGCCGCGGCGTATTTTATAGGCCTTCCGGAGATGAAGATTGAAAAGGTCGCGATGGAGAACGTCAAAATATCGTTTTCGCCGGAAGCCAAGCCCGGCAGGCCAGTCATGCATTCCGGCGCCCCCCTGATGTGCAGGGCGGGAATATTCTCCTTGTTCGTGGAAGAGATGGAGCTTTCGAATGTGGAGATTGCAGGGCAGGCAGAGCGATAATTTCACGTTTGGGCGCCCCATTTTAAGCCATCATATGCCAAAGCTGCCGCAGGCGGATTATTCAATCCCGTCAGATATACTGCTTTTCATATAAAATGTTCCTTTTTTGGAGCTAGATTATACATGTAGTGCGAAATGCCGATTCGGCATTTCGCACCCTCAATGGATAATCAAGCTCCAAAAAAGGAACATTTGATGAA
>JAISZB010000005.1 GCA_031269465.1 Clostridiales bacterium
AAAATTGCCTTTTTTGGAGCTTGATTATACAGCGAGTGCAAAATGCCGAGATCGGCATTTCGCACCACTCAATGGATAATCAAGCTCCAAAAAAGGAACATTTGATGAAAAGCGGTATATTATGATTTGGAGAGCGCACTGCCTTTGAATCTGGCGCGGCTATGCCCATCTGATTGCCGCTGCGCAGGCCGTCACAGGCTGCGCGTTCCAATCTGCAGGCGATAAGAGCATAGCCGAACATCTCAGCAAATCCTGTCTTGCCAAGTTCGTGAAGATCTCGCTTGCGTGTGAAACCGCGAATCTGTCCTTGCACCCTGCAGCCCGTTGGCAGTGTTTGCCGTTAACGTACCTATTTTGGAGTTTGATTATTTTTGGAATCATTGTACAATCAATCGAAACTTTCCTATGCAAATCAGCAAGCGATCGGTCAGATCGTGCAGGAACATGACAATTTAGCGCGAGTAGATGATTTTATGTCTCAGAAGTTGCGCGGCATGCACTTTATCTATGAACGCGTCTGATAATATGTAGAAGCCGAAAGCAAGTCGGCCAGCTTCAATTCATTCGTTCAAAATCCCAGCCGCATTCACTTGGGCGGTGGCGAGCGTCCCGCCATCCTGCGCCATGATCAGTTCGATAGGCATTGTCGGGCCGCCCCTCTCCACTTGGCGCTTATATTCTTATTGTAAGCGGTACTTGCATTAATATCAAGGATGGATTTTATTTAGCTCTCTTTACTATGCTGATTTGCATATGAACTTGAGTACACAATTATATATGCAGTCGACTCCAAATGGAGCACGACTGAAAAGGCGGCTGTAGCAACGCGCAGAGTTGGGCGCAAAAAAGCTATGGCAGGAAGGGTCTGGGGTGGTTGCTTTTCGCTGGATCGCCCAGATGGCTTGCGGAGATCGAGTTTGGAGCGTTTAAGCATTGCATAGCAGCGGGATATAGACGCGCAACAGCAGTTTCATTCCTATATTCATATGAAGGCGTTCCCGTCAAAGTGCCAAGCAGGCGGGTTCCCGGGTGATAATGACGCTTGACTGCTTCATATGGAAATCGGGCATAGAAACTTCCTAATAGCATGATCTTCGGGGAGATATGGGCGGCAGCTCTTAAAACTCACCGAAAGCTCTAAATTTCAGCGCAAATATGTATCGACTCAATCGTCTGTAAAACGCTTCTGAATATATGAATTCGCAGTTTTATCCAAGCGCTGGATACTTAAATGGCATTATGCAAGATCTCAGATAAGGAACCTAATTCAAAATATCCGATAAAATTCCTTAAATCACGACAAGGTTCGCCGCCAAGATCGAAGCGTCAGCGACTGGCATTCATTTCCCGCTTTATTTGCGCGTGGCCGACCCCGTGCGGCCTTTCATGGGAAATGATCCTTTCTCATGGCCGCTTGGGGCTTCCGGCAGCGATGTAGCCTTGAGAATTGCTTATTCAATCGTTTCTTCCCATCATCCTATAAAATAGATATGCCTTGAAGTATGACGCTTAATTTGATTTCTAGGATAAAGATCATTTGCACTGAAAGTTCCAAGGCATTATCTTTGAACCTCCTTAAAAACATTCCAACAAATATCATTACGCATCCGCATATCGTCAAGAACAAGTTTCCGGATTTCTTCAGGCAGCCGTTCTCGCTGCCATTCAAATTCTGCAAGCCTCGCCGCTTCTTTGTCGGATTTCGGTGAGGCTTCCACAACCGCCCGAAGAGCGTAAGCCGCCGCCCCAAGTTCGTGCGCGGCTACATGGGCGACCACCGCCGCCTGCCCTGCAGCAAGAGCCGCCATTCTCGCGGCTTCAGAAACATCCCTTGCTTCCCGAGCCGCATCTTGCGCCGCACCCGCGAGATCACGAGCTTGCATCATCTTTATCTCGCCGCTAACCCAAGCTCGAGCCGATTCTATCGCCTGACGCGGACGACTGTCGTCCGGGCGGGCAAATTCAAAGATATGCAAAACGTGTTCGGCGCACTATGCCGCCCATATCGCCAATAGATGATGGCATCATCCGTCAAGGCGCCACCCCGCCGAATGGTGATAAACCGCTTGTCGCGAATCCTAGGCAGTATCACAGTTCAGTTTCATCTCCCCACTTAATAATGGCTTATTCTGATTTGTTTTTCTATAAACATCAGATAGTTTCGCTTTCATTGCTCTTGTTTACAGAGCTGCCAAAATCTTGTAATGGCGTTCTTTCTATCCTCAAACTGCTTATCCACGCTAATGTACTTGCCGACAAAATACCCCGACAAGCGGCTCATACGTCCATTTCCTATGTTTAGCGGGTGAATGCAAAGAAAACAAGCTCAATCATCAGAACCAGCAGAAACGCATTAAACTTGTTTTTTTCCAAGCTCTCTGTTAACGCCGCACGCAACCTATCCATCGCACCTGCGTCGAGGCAAGACGAAACTGGCTGAAAGCGAAGGGGCTGTTTTCCCTCCGCGCCGTCTCCCAATGAATAAGACTGAGCTGCAATATGTAAACCATTCTTAATAAGATTGTAATGCATAAAACAGCCTAAAGCAAGTTTTTCCACTAAAGCTTAAACCTATAAGATAGCTGATATGCAGTCTTATTCATTTTCCTCCTTAATGCATCTAAGTTTTTGATTTTCGCAATTGAATTATATTTTCCTATATTATAACAAATAAAGTTATATAGCCACTTGATCTTTGCTTAAATTTAAGATAATATTATATTCTAGGCAATTATTTGACAATTTAATTAAACATGCGTCATATCCAACGCCTTCTGCCGAGTCAACTGCCGACATGTTCTGTCCAGGAAGGCAATCTTCAAGTCTATTTCTCAAGAATCAACTTTTTCGTCTTATACCGTTTGCAACAGGCTTGTTTCAGGCCATAAGCAGCTTGAAACAAGAAGATTCTCATTGGAATCTGTTTTCTAGAGAAGATCTAAATATACTGATATGCATATGAAATTTCAGATTTTGAACTTGACTATCAAAAAATCTCATAGAATAATCAAGCTCCAAAATCGGTACTTTTGACTGCAAATCGGCATTAAAAAAGGGGTGGGGCCAATGGCTTTGGTTAAGGCGTCATGTCCCAATTGCGGCTTTGACGCTGAGGTTGACGAAAAAGAATATTGGACGGTTTGCCGCAACTGCCGCAAAGCTTTCTCTGCCGAGCAAGCTGTTGAAAACCGCAAAGTCGGCAGCCTGGATGCAAACAGAAATGATGCGTGCGCTGACTCCGCTGATTTTCTAATAATCGCCGGGGAGCTGAAAAAATACCTTGGCAGCGCCCGCACCGTCATAATACCTAACGGAGTCAAGTCTATCGGCGAGATGGCGTTGTACATGGAGGAGCTTGCAGGGGCGGTAATCCCAAACAGCGTCAAAACTATAGGAAACGCCGCCTTTTATCAAAGCGGCATACAGAGCATAGTGATACCCGACAGCGTGACTTCTATAGGGCAGCATGCCTTTGCCAACACCAAGCTGGCTAGCGTCGTCATCTCAAACAGACTTGTTTCAATAGGCGATGCGGCATTTGCCAATACAAATCTTACAAGCCTCATTATCCCAGGCATTGTCTCTTCAATCGGCCATGACGCATTCTCAAATACCGGCATAACAAGCATATCCATCCCTGAAAGCGTATGTGAGATTGGATACGGCGCATTTAGGGGATGCAGGAAACTAGCTGCCGCTACCCTGCCAAAGTCCCTCATTGCAATTGAGACCATGCTTTTTTGCGATTGCTCCAGACTGACTGACATTGCTCTTCCTGACTCTCTGACGTCAATTGGCGACTTCTCATTTTCATCATGCCCTCTCACAAACATAGTAATCCCAAAAAACGTCACATATATTGGAAATGGGGCATTTGAGCACGGAGAATTTGACAGGGTTGAAATTCCAAAAAAAGTAAAGTTCCTCGGCAGGAACTCTTTCTCTCACTGTCTAAACTTAAAATACGCTAAAGTTCCTATGAGGCTGAAAACTGAGTCTGCAGAAGCATTTTCTGAGAGCAGCCGCTGCTACGTAGAATACTACTGACAATCAATACTGAATCTTTACACATCCGCAAAAATCAGGAGGACTGATGTTCTTGAAAAAACTTGCTTATTTCTTGCTCTTAATGTCGCTTGCAATTGCTGATCATAAAGTCATATTCGCTTCACAGCGCGATCCAGCTCATGCAATAGAATACATAGACTCAGTGAATTCCTCCAAAGGATCGCATGATTACAAGATCACTTACTCCGACGGCTCCAGCGCTGTTTATGACGGTTGGCACAAGCCTGTTATCCTTAACGGAGCCTTATTAAACTGCGATGTCATTACATCGAATAATCGAACTCTTGTCCCTCTCAGGATTATCAGCGAATCTCTCGGCGGAAGCGTCGACTGGAACGCCCAGGAAAAGAAAATCACGATAGCAAAGGAAGGCTCTTTAATTCAACTCACGGCAGGCAGCAAGAGCGCGACGGTGAACGGCTCTTTAACAGAGCTTGATGTAGAGCCTGTTATTTTCAATGACCGCGCTTACGTTCCGATTCGCTTCATCGCAGAGTCCTTCGGCGCCGCCGTATCCTACAGCACGCATGACACGAACTATGACGACGGAAGCGAAGGATATATGATTGTACCCTACGTCACTGGCAACATTATAATCGATTTGGAAGGATGGCATAAACCGGCTGTGACAAATGCGGAAGCTGTGGATAGCGCCAGGAAGAAAACCGAAGATCTCTTCTCCTCTTTCAAATCTTACTTTGACGAAATCCATCTAAGCAGCCCCCAAACAGAGCTTGAGACCATCAAAGCGGCTTATGATCGCATTTCAGCCGACATCAAGGCTATGGACACAATTGGTGAAACAGCTGGTTATTTTGTACTCAAAGGACCCAAGGTTATATTAGTCGACAAATATACAGGAATTCTGTATTACAGGTCAGAAAGCTTGGCCTCAAGTACGCTTCAGATCCTCAACGGCTCTGAAGAGGATTACAAAATGTTCATATTGGGCTATTTATACTGATTTGCTTATGAAACCGCCTGTTATAGAGATTGGGTGCAAACAGCGAAAGTGGAAGGTCAAGCCCCTAAGCATGAGAAATTGACTGCAATCGGTGTATCCTCTTCATAGTCTCACCTTTATCAAATAGATTTAACTAAAACGCCGTAAATCCCCTTGCCTTGGCTATGGGGATATAAGGCGGCAGAAAGGATGCGCTGCGATGTTCGATTGCATAAAACGAGAAATAAAGCCCACGGCGTCTCAGGCGGAATGCCTCTCCAGGTGTTTCGGCCATTCTCGGCGGCATTGGAATTATCCCGTTGATTGGCAAAAACAAAGTGAAGGCGAAAACATATGCCGAGTTGAAGCAAGAGGGTTTTGACTGGCTGTCAGAAATCCCCGCGCAAGCACTGGCAAATGCAAAGCTCCACTATCAGCAAGCGTGGAAGAGCGCCAGAGCGCATGCCGCTCCGCCGGCGTTCCATAGCAAGCGCGGAAGGCAGTCGTTCACGGTGTGCTGTCAAGGAGAGGACTGGCTTCAAGGAAATCGCGTGTTTGCGCCGAAGCTCAAAAGCGGCATGCGCATAATGGGAGAGGCGATGCCTAATAAGGGTGTTCTAAAATCCGCAACTTACAGCCTGGAGCCCGATGGAAAATATTATGCGTCGTTTCTGTTTGATTGCACAGACCTGGAACCCTTGCCGCATGCCGATAAGAACATAGGATTAGATGTAGGCATAGAAACATTCTGCGCAACATCGGACGGCGAGAAAATCAAACTCCCAAACCTCAAGGATAAGGAGCAAAAAGCCATTCGAGAACAGAAGCGCCTATCTCGCAAGATAAAGGGCGGCAAGAACAGGAGCAGGCAGAGAGCTAAGCTCGCAAAAGCGCATAAAGCAGCTGGCAATGCGCGCAAAGACTTTCACCACAAACTGTCAAAAAGAATCACGGACGAGAATCAAGTCATTGTGATTGAAAGCCTCGCCACGAAAAATCTACTCAAGAATCATAAGCTGGCGAGGTCTATAGCGAGGCAAGGCTGGCGGCAATTCGCAGGCATGCTCCAGTACAAGGCGGAGCGCAAAGGGCGAACGCTTGTCAAAGCAGGGCGCTGGCATCCGTCGAGCCAGATATGTTCGGCTTGCGGCTCGCGGGGGACAAGGAAGCCGTTGAGTGTTCGGGTGTGGCAATGTCTCGATTGCGGGGCAACACACGACAGAGACATAAACGCCGCGATAAACATTCTAACCGCAGGAACTGTGGG
>JAISZB010000084.1 GCA_031269465.1 Clostridiales bacterium
ATCAACGTCATCGGGCAGCTCGTCAGCGCCGGACACGGAGACATCAACGTCATCGGGCAGCTCGTCAGCGCCGGACACGGAGACCTCAACGTCATCGGGCAGCTCGTCAGCGCCGGACACGGAGACCTCAACGTCATCGGGCAGCTCGTCAGCGCCGGACACGGAGACATCAACGTCATCAAGCAGCTCGTCAGCGCCGGACACGGAGACCTCAACGTCATCGGGCAGCTCGTCAGCGCCGGACACGGAGACATCAACAAGCGGCTCGTCAGCGCCAGACACAACGACATCGACCAGCACCACGGCGCCAGATACGACGACGTCATCAAGCAACACCACGGCGCCAGATACGACGACGTCAAGCAGCACCACGGCGCCAGACTCGATGACGTCATCAAGCACCACCACGGTGCCAGATACGGCAACCTCAACAACCGGCACCACAGGAACTTCGACCTCAACTACAACCAGTACTACAGGAACAGCTAAGGTTTTGGTAGAGGTCGCGCTATATCAGAATCCTGACAAGATGTTCTACAATTTGGATCAGTTCTTCACCGTGGCCGGAGCAATACTGAAAGCAACCTACAGCGACGGCAGCTCTGAATTGGTGCAGGTTACTGACGGCATGTGCGCCCAAACTCGCCTGACCCAGCTCGGGAGCATCAGGATTCCTATCAATTACAGAGGATTCACTGTATATGTCAATGCAACAGTCGTTCCTAACTATGACGCCGGCTATTATTATCCTAGCTATAGCGAATCGATAGTTGCGACTCTGCCTCCGGCAGATCTCATAGTTGAGCCGGCGCCGATTGCGCCTTCAACTGTCGGGCATACCGGATCCATAGAAACTCAAACGTCTTTGGCGGAAGAACTCCGGAAAATAGGCATGTTCTTCGGCACTGGGGACGATATCGAAGGCAATCCTGCATATGAGCTTGAGCGTCCTCTTACGAGGCTTGAAGCCCTTGCAATTGTAATGAGGTTGATGGGACTTGAAGATGAAGCTCAGCAGTATACGGGAGCAAATACATTCCGGGACGTACCGGAATGGGGAGAGAGGATTTCAGCTTACGCGTATAGCCTTGGGATAACGCAAGGCGTCAATGATGCGCATACGCTCTTCGATCCTGAAAGAATTGTTACCTATAGGGAGTTTACCGCGTTCCTGCTCCGCGTTCTCGGCTACTTCGAGAAGAATGGAGACTTTGAATACGATAAAACCATCGAGAAATCAGTTGACGTAGGCTTGTACACCAGGCCTGAAATGATGAAGCTCGGACCTGAAACCGGACATAATCAGTACACCAGGGGTTCAGCTGTCATATCCATGGTCGATGCGCTCCTTACTGCCATAAAGGATGAGAATTCCCTTCTTATTCAAAAGCTTATTGCGGATAACGCCATTGAGGATTCAGCGGCGGAAGCGTTTATCAAGGCTGTACAGTCTATTTACAATCACGGAGTTGTACAGTATTGAAAAAGAGTATATAATATAATCGATTAAGGCTGGAAGGTTTAGCCTCAATCATCGGAGTTGAAGTCAACAGCCCGCATTATGCGGGCTGTTGACTGCTTTTTAGCAGGGCTCAAATCTTATTTTTAGCTCCGCCCTTGACTATTCTGGGCGAAGTTAAAAATAGAATTTGACTCCTGCGCTTTATGCTAAAGAACCAATGTCAGCAATAAATACCCATTCGCAGTCCTGTGTTGGAGGTTGGCATAGTCAAGCTATACTGATTTTAATACTTTGACGTCGGATTATACGATTAAGTGCATAATCCTACGCCAAATCTGTACATTTGGCTGCAAGTCAGTGCATGCATAAAAATGGGACTTAAGCGCATTGGAGAGTTCCGCTCTTGAGCCGCATTTACAACAAGTGCGAAATGCCAGCTTGACGCTTCACGCTAAAGCTCAAAATCAGGCTGGCGCGTAAATTAGATGGGGTGCTCGGATTATAAAAATACTATAAGAGAGAGGCGAATGTTTGAGTTGATGAAAAATACTGAAAGCATTAGGAAATGGCTCTCGGACAACAGGATCATTTTCGTGGCCTACGCGGCGGCATTTGCGATTCTTCTTGTCTTGTTCGCCGTTTACGGCGTCTATCCGTTCGGATCAAACCATATCCTGCAAGTGGACGCGGTTGGAGAGTATGTTCCAAGGCTGAATGAATTCATGAGAAAGCTGAAGCAGGGCGAAAGCCTGATTTACTCATGGGAGGGAGGGCTGGGGAACGACTTTTACATAGCGTTTCTTACATATCTGCAAAACCCGCTTCTGTATCTAGGCTTGCTTTTCGGCACGAAGAGCATAACTGAATTCTTCGCTCTTGTCTTGATTCTGCAGATACCATTCTGCGCTTTGACAAGCGCATACTATTTCAAGTCAAAGGGAACCGCGAGTCCTTTAATCATTGTGCTGTTTTCCCTGATGTACGCCTTTTGCGCCTATGTGACGGCTTACTTTCAAGTTTACTACTGGATCGCCGGGGCTTCCGTGCTACCGCTATTGGCTCTTTCAATTGAAAGGATTTTTGAAAGAGGCAAATTTCTTTTCTATGCCGCGTCTCTTGGCGCGGGAATCATATCCAGCTACATGATAGGATTGTTTTTGTGTTGCTTCTCAGTCTTGTACTTCATGAATATAGCGCTGAGAAAGAAAGAAAAGGGAAAGCCTTTTGACGCTAAATCCTTCAAGCTCTTCACGCTGGGTTCCGTCATGGCGGCAGGGCTTGCCGCGTTTGTTCTCATTCCGGCTGTCATATCGCTTCCATATACCGTTTATTTAAGCGATCCGTCCAGTTTTCGCTTTGAGCTTAAGTTTTATTTCTCCCTCCTGAATTTCTTCACAGCCCATTATTTTTACATGACTCCGTCAATTCTGCAGTTTGGCGAAGGGCTTCCAAATATCTATACAGGCCTGTTCTCCTATTTTCTCTTTGCTCTGTATTTCGCGAACGGCAAGATACCCAAAAAGGAAAAGCTTGTAAATCTGCTCTCCCTGCTGGCCATATACCTGTTCTTCAGCGTAAACATCCTTGACTATGCGATACACGGCTTTCACTATCCGGCAGGCCTTCCCCACAGATTCTCATTCATTTATTCGTTCTTCGTCCTGAAAATGGCATTCGAGTCATTCGGAAAGCTTAAGGAAATCCCAAAGAAGAGGCTCTATGCGGTTTTGGCCGGCATAGCCGCGTTTTCGGCAATTCTTATGCTAAGGTATCCTGTAATCAGAGTCAGCAAGCCGGGGGTTTTCTCTCTCGCCGCTATATTTGGAAACATAGTATTCGCTTCGCTCTACTTCTATATCCTGACGCTTTTAAACAAAGGCTGCCCGGTTCTTCCAAAGGCAAAATACAGGCGCTTCAGGGGATTTTCAAAAAAGGCCGTTTTAATTGCCCTTTCTGTGATAATAGTCGCGGAATTGTCTATAGGCGCATTCAACAACATGAATCAGTACAAGGAGTTTCCTTCAAGGGAGCTGTATGTCCTGGAGTACTACGACAGCATACAGGAGGCTAAGGCGCTCATTGAAGACGATACCGCTTTCTACCGGATGGAGCATTTTCCCGACAGGGTCTTCAGCGACGGGAAGCTTTTCGGCTACAACGGCATCAGCGAGTTCACAATCCCATACGGCGAGGTAGTTAATCTATTCCAGAAATTCGGGATGGTTTCGGGATACAACAAAATTGAGTACAGGCCGTCGACTCCCCTTGCAAACGCCATATTCTCGGTGAAGTACATAATGACCAGGGGATCGCATCTGGAGTATTCGCCCGCATTCTTCAAGGACGGAATAAAAGCCGGAAAAGTGATGCTCAGGGAGAATCCGTACGCTCTTCCCATAGCTTTCATGATCCGGCCGGAAATTCTCAGCTGGAAGGCGGAGAAGGAAAGCAGGGCCTTTGATTTTCAAAATATCTTTGTGAATAAGGCCGCGGGGATTTCAGAGAGCCTGTACGGCGAGGACGAGGAAATTGAAGAGGTGAGCGGGGAGCTTCTCGACTACAGCGAAAACTCCGGCGGCGGATATGATTTTGAAGTGTCTGAAGAAGCAGCGCCGACCGACGTCCCCAATATGAAATTCAGCTTCACAACCGGAGAAGAAGGCCTTTACTACCTGAACCTCGGCGGGAAGGGCATGAAGAGCTATACAATCGAGCTGGACGCCGGAGACTTCAAAAGAACCGTGAACTATCCGTTCGCCGAAGCTTATGATGGATTTGATCTCGGAAGCGTCCCCAAGGGTTCTAAAGTGACTGTCACGGTTAATATCAAGAATGAGCTCTTGACAAAAGACGCGGAGGATATAGCTAGGGAAAACTCAGGATTCGCTAATTTCTTCAGGTTTATCCTTACATCTATCATTGACTTTAAGTCTCCCGCCATCTCTTCCAGGCAAAAGGGAAATGTTTCTGTTCATCTAGCCAGAATGGATTCCGACGTCTTCATGCAAGCCCATGAATCATTCGCTGATGAGGCCCTGGAATCTGTTTCCTACACTGAAACCCAGGTGAGCGGGAAACTATCCGTAAAGAGCGGCGGGGTTCTTTTCACATCCATTCCATACGACAAGCGCTGGCATGTCTACGCCAACGGCAAGGAGCTTGAGACTGTAAAAATCATGGACGCCCTGCTTGGAGTCGTTTTGGAGGAGGGCGAGTATGAACTGTCGTTTGAGAACAGGCAGCCTGCGGCGCCTTTGTCCATTTTTGTTTCCGTCTGCACTTTAGGGATTGCAGTCTGGCTGGCGGTTAGAAAGAGGAAGACTGATGGTTCTGTAAATGAAGGCATGGCGGAATAGGAGGCGTAGCGGCCGAGCAAGGCCGCAACATTAGCGGGTGGAATC
Source organism: Clostridiales bacterium (assembly GCA_031269465.1). GTDB lineage: Bacteria > Bacillota > Clostridia > Lachnospirales > WQUN01 > JAISWZ01. The sequence goes on from JAISZB010000084.1 coordinate 4,864, forward strand.
CCCGTCCGGCAGGTTGCAGCCATGAAGATTGCAACGAGTTGCGGAAATGTTTCGGCGGCGGAGCATTTTAAGAGTCGCCAGCTTGGCATTGGGCTTGAAAGCTGTCGGATCCCGAAACTATCCGCATCGGAGCGCGCCGGCGGCGGCACCCAACCGGAAGGCTATGCGCCGCATAGCGCCGGGGCGGGCGGTTGCAACCCGGGGCCGGAGAGCCAGGCAAGATGTATACTGCTTTTCATCAAATGTTACTTTTTTGGAGCTTTATTATCCATTGAGTGGTGCGAAATGCCGATTCGGCATTTTGCACTCGCTGTATAATCAAGCTCCAAAAAAGGTAATTTAGTACGAAAATACATTTTATGGACATTTGTCCATGCCTCGAATACACAAATGACTTAATATTTTCACCCTTGGCGGTGAAGCGCAGCGTCATAGGGGGTTAGTACGAAAATACATTTTATGGACATTTGTCCATGCCTCAAATACACAAACGACTTAATATTTTCACCCTTGGAGGTGAAGCGCAGCGTCATAGGGGTTTATATGAAAAGCAGTATACAATGCGGAGGCAACTCGGGAGACAAAAATTGTTCTTCATTGTTTGGAAGCAATGCCGAAAGCGCTGCAAGCGGAGGAAGCCAAAAGGCAGTTTGAGATCTGGATGCCGTCGCTGGGGAGATATCTACGACGAAGGGGTATTTGAACCCAGGTGAACAGCGGCATCCAGGCTTATTGCGAGCATACTGGCCGTTGGGCAGGATTTTCTGTTTCATCATATTTGAAGCAGGAGACTGCCCCTCTAGATGACATTAGGCGGGAGAGGAATGTGCTCGCACTCAAGAATGCGAGGAACAAAGTACCGTTACGAAACTCTGCATTTCGACTCGGCGCTGAAAATTCTTAAAAAAAGACGGCTAGGCATACTATTCATATATGCTCGCCGCCGTATTTTTCTTATTGCTTTGACATTGTTGCCTCATATATACTGATGTCCATAGAAAATCACCTTTTTTGGAGCTTGATTATACAGCGAGTGCGAAATGCCGATATCAGTCGCGCAGCTCAATGGATAATCAACAAAAAAAGGAACATTTGATGAAAATCGGTATATCATAGTATTCTTAAGATCCAATGCCTTTCTCTATAGGCTCAAGCTATGGGGTGATTGACCGGATAGCCTTTTAATATCCTCGAACGATTTTACGACAATAAAAACTTGGGTCGGCGCAAAATAAAGCAGGACTCTTTTATTTAGAGCCAAGAGGTTTTTGATGTTATTCTGGGTTCCCCTGCTTACTCCATTCCAAATCATGAATCCATAATCCGAATCTTCAGCCATAGCATAATCCTTAGCGGCATAGAAATTGAATCCTTTTGAATTGCGGGGCGCAACTATATTTCTTATAGCCCACCCGCCCGCATTATTGCGGGCTCTTCCATTGCTTGCATACACAGTCACATGCCCGTAATTTTTTCCAGCCAGATATTCTTGGACGCAGGCGTCAACCCCGTCCGCATCTCCGACAAGAACCTGAAAGCCTTTATCAACTATGCCATCCAGACGTGATTTCACAGCGTTTTCAAGTATCTTTACCGCCCTTGGCCCTCCGATAAATATATTCATATAGGATCATCCTCGCGTCTGGTTTTTGTTATAGTGAAAACATATAGGCTTTTGAGCTTAGGGTCTTTTTTTAGTACTCTGGCGCATTCATTTAAAGTCGCCCCGCTTTGAAAGAGATCGTCAATAATGAAGGCGCTATATGGCCTCTTGCCAAGCTTAACAGCCGATATACCGCCTGTTATCTATTTCGTCAGAAGCTCTATTTTTCGACTGCTCGTGTGATAGCTTAATCAAAACCTCATCCGTATACGGAATGTGAAGCAACTCAGCAAGAGATTCCGCAATTTCAGCTACCGGTTGAAACGGCCTTAATTGATTCGAAGGAGGTACGGGAAGCACGACATCAACATTTCTTACCGCTTCCCATGTTTTAAGGAATGGCAATGACAAACCGACAATAATATTGAGGGATTTAATATCAAATCTGTATTTATACTGATATAAGGATTCGCCGATTTCGCTTCGTACAGTTTTGTATTTTGCGTGTCCGAAAACATCTTAGCCTTGATATTCACTTGAGATGACATGATAATCCAGGGAATATCCCTCATCCCAATTGCCCATGAGCTTAATCGGGTTTATTTGCAATATGGCATCACATCCTAATGGTGCTTATAAATTCAATTAGCGCTTTATTATACTCATTTTCATAGAAACTACTATGAAGCTTCGCTTCACCACTAAGGATGAAACCATCGCTAATTTAAAGTTTTATTTCCGCTAAAATCGGCGAAAATATGGAAGGCAGGATAGGTTCACTGGTTTTTGCCGGTACAGCCAGCGTGCATAAACACAGCCGCATGGCCTCAAGAGCGCCGCCAATCATCCATCGCGCCCGCCTTGCGCGATGGCTTGGGCAGTGAATTCCAACAAATTTCTTGGGCCATGCTCCCGCCAAATCCATATTTTCAGGAGGCTGCCTTTAATGGAAGGCATATTGGACGCCGGCTGCGGGCTGGACGTCCGCAAGGAGGCGATCGCCGCCTGCATCATCAGCAGGCTGGAGGACGCCGAAAAATCGAAAAGCCCGCTGAATGTTGAGATCAAGGCCTTCAAGGCTCCGCCCGGCGATCTTCGGCGTCTGAAGCGCTGGATCGAAGGCCGCGGGCGCCGCGGCGCCGCGATGGAGGGCGCCGGCGTTTATCGGCGCCCCGCCCGCGGCGTCCTGGAAGGGGCGTTCGGCGGGGGCGTCGGCATTATTGCCGCAAATTCGCGAGATATGCGCAATGCCCGCGGAAAAAAGAGCGGCAAGGAGGATGCCCGGCGGATATCGCTTCTTTTGCGCGCGGGGGCGCTTGAAGACAGCTTCACGCCCGAGGCGTCCGCGCGGGATTTGCGGGATCCCGCAAGGCATCGCAAGCATATTGGGGAGGATGTCCGCGCGCAAAAGAGCCGCATGGAAAGATTCCCGCAGCGCAAAGGCTTCAAGCTTCCGGCGTTTTCAGCGGACGCGTCCGGAGCGTCCGGGCGAAATTCGCCGGGAGCCCTCCGCGAAAAAGGAAGAATATCGCCCGAAGGCGTCCGCGGCGGCCTGTGCGGATCCGCAAGGCGCAAGACGGAAGGCATGCTCTTCGCCCTCAATGGCCTCCCCGGCCCGTCCGGGATGCCGCGTCTCCGCAGAATGCCCGATATGCCGGATTTATTGTCGAACCGCCAAAAAACCATTGAAATGGACATCGACGAAGCCGCTTCCGAGTTCGCCCCGCAAATAGAGCCGCTGGAGACGATTCCGGGCGCCGGCCCGACCGCCGCGAAGGCCGTCATCGGCGAAACAGGCGCCGATCCGGGCGAATTCCCCGCCGCCGCTCAATTCTGCCCGCGGACTGGCCCATGCCCCGGCGAAAGCGAAAGCGCCGGCAAAAAAAAGCATGAGAATAAATTTCGGAAATACCTCCGTCAAAAGCAGCTTATGCGGATGCGCCTGGGGAATGATCCGCAAAAAAGACTCATATCCCTCAAAATCCTGCTGGAAGCCGCGAGCGGGGCGCGGCCCGCAAAAAGCTCTGGCGGCCGCCGCCCGCAAAATGGCGGCCGTCATATGCTGCATGCTGAGGAACAAAGCATCCTGCAGCGGAGAATATTATAACGAGGCGGAAAAAAGATGCGGGGAGTCCGGAAAAAGAAAGCTTTTCGCTGAAGCAGGCAGGCTGGGGCATGCACTGATGCCGAATGGCAATCTCGCCTGGCAGCATGCCCGCTACAATTTTCGACATTTCTTCCATCCCTTATGGCTGCCTGAACATGCAGCATTTTTTGAAAAGCCATAGCGGCAGGCGGTTTATTAAGCGCGCTCTTTTTTGCTGTCTATCGCTAAATATTGGCTTATAGCAAATTTACATGCCTAAAACCTCAACTTTGCGCAAACGGCGCCTCCTTAAGTGGTTTCGTACTAAATTATCTTTTTTGGAGCTTGATTATACAGCGAGTGCGGAATGCCGATATCAATCGCGCTGCTCAATGGATTATCAAGCTCAGATAGAGGAACATTTGATGAATTGGTATAATCAATTATACTTCATTCTGCGTTATAAGGGAATAGGCGATTTCTCGATCTGTTCATTAGGCTGTCAATGTGCTTGCAGATTTTAGAGACTGCTCATTTCCACTTTGTCCCTAAGCTCCTTTACCTCCGACTTCATTCCGCTGAACTCAGTTTTTATTTCTGATATTCCACTGCTTAATTCTCAAGCTTGACGATTGCCATAGTCATATCAGAGGCGTCCTTTTTGCTATCCCCCTTACGGTTGCCTTCGTGTTGGCTGTGCTGGAGCATATGCCTAATGAAAGCGATACAGACGATATGAGAAGCGCAATTTCAATAGTCATGCTTTATCACCTCGAATCACTCCCCAGCCTGGCGATAGACTGCCGCTTCCGCTGTGGATTTTTCCCAAGCAGTTCCCTCATTGCTTCAAGGGCTTTGTCAACATTCATAGCTATTCCGACGGTTCGCAAAGTGGATTTAGGAATTATATAAATGGACTGATAAGTTTTGCAAATTAAAATATATATTCTCATCAACTTTAGAACTTTTCTGCAAATATTATATGATCTTTTGACTAGTAAATAATGAAAATAGGGCTGTCGGAAGAACAGTTCCAATAATTCCACGGTATCGAATTGCCTAAGCCAAAAATGTAAGGATTAAAAAGACTTTCAACTTTCAAAATCAGCTGTTGCCAAGCTAAGAAGCAGATCATCATATGTGAAGTCAAGCTTCTAGGACAAACACTAGCCACATGATTTAAAATGCGTAAATGATTTAAAATGCGTAAATGCTTCAAAATCTGCAAACTCAAAGGGAGGAACATCTCATGAAAAGAGCCTGTCAAGCCATTCTATTCGCATTTTTCACATGCCTTATCCCATTAGCCGCATATGCGGAAGAATCCGTGACTGAAACAAATCTCGCCGGATTGACGCTGGTCTTCGGGGAAAACACTTTCAATGACATAGATTCACCTTGCATCACCCATTCTGACGGCGAAAAAGAGTTCATCGACGAAAACTACGTAGCCTTGTTCCATAATGGATCCATTGTGAAGCATCCAGGCATAATCATTGAAAACAGCTGCTCGTTGGCTCCCCTGAATTTAGTTTCAGAGGTTTTGGGGCTTGAAGCGCAATGGGACGGGGGCAACGCAATAAGAATCACTGATGGCGGCGTTGAGTTGAGGCTTGAGGCCCTAAGCAGCTCGGCTACAGTCGGCGGAGTCCCGTTTGAGCTGGATGCGCAGCCCAAAATAGCGGACAATCAGCCATTGGTGCCTTTAAGGTTCGTGGCTGAGGCTTTCGGGTTCACAGTCGACTATTATAAGGTTGCCATCGATGAGTACGACTACAGCTCAGCAGCCTATCTTCCGCAGATTGCCCATGTGGCTGTAAGCAGGTACCCAAGCTGGGCGACCCCGCTAAGCTCGGACGAGGCGCTTGAGAAGTTAAGGGCTGCGGCGGTAGATGCCTTTGATAGGAATCATGAGGATTCCTACCAGACGTTTGTCGGCAGAAATTACAGCTTTGAAGCGTATGAAATGAGTTCGTGGCACCAAAAAGAGGCGATTGATTTGGCAAGCGTTATATACACAAGTGAAATCCAATCAGAAAATGATCGATTTGCTTCAACATTCTTTAGAGCCGCAAATGTGTTGCATAAAATTGACAAATATACGGAGAAAATATACAAGGTGTACTATGATTTTGAATATGCCTGTGGGATGGTGATAAACTAATTTGATGCCTCATCAGACGACCCGTTTGGTCCATATTAAAGAAGGCTTGAAGTGATATCTTGTTGCCATCGCAGGCAAACTGAATGGAAACTCTTTTAACTGGCCTGAAAGCGGGTGCTCTTTTGACGCTTCTCGGATTAAAGGTGCGCTAAACTTAGAAATGCACAGAAGAATCTGTTGATTATGCTAATTGCTGTATGAAAGCCTTGAAAATCGACAGAACCGATCATTTGCTACGATCATAGAGAAAAAAACACCCATTTGAATATGTTTGTCGAACTTACCGCAAAACGTTTTATGTAAGGGAGGGGAGATGGATATAGTTATGGATGAACTTCCCGTGATTGTCGATAAATGCTGCGCTATTTTAGAACCTGTTTGGGATCTAATATCGACATTTTAGGGAAATCGGCTTTTGAGGCGGTAAAACCCCCGAACACGACAAAGGCGCGGGGACTCCGCTGTTGATTTGACTGGGGGTATGCCCCCAGATCCCCCTTGAAACCTAAAACCTTGAGCACAAAACCTAAACCTAAACCTAAAACATAAAATCGCGGGGCTCTGCCCCGCACCCCGCCAGGGGCCAGCCCCTGGACCCTTTCTTCCGCCGCTTTTGGTTTCGGTGAGCGTCTGCTGTATTTCATGATCCCGCTGACTGCGCTTGGGACTGTTGCCTATAATATTCTGCTTGTACTAGAATTATCATGCATATCTGCAAAAATAAGGTGAAAGCAGTTATTTTGGTTTGTCCTCCCTATCACGCATGAATACATTGATTAGAAAACCGCGCATTATCCCAATGCGAAATTTTGCCGATTAATAGCGTCGCTAAAAAATGGGCTTCTATGCAATTTGGGTTTAAACTTGCGCTATGAATGCATCATAGCAGGTGAGAGTAAGAAATTGCAAAAATAGAGCCGGATTATTAACTCTTAAGTTAATAATCCGGCTTTGTAATTCGCGTGTTTTACTGCACGTAAGTTTACTGCTCATTTAAGTGATTTGATGTTTTTACAATTAACTTCCCTTGCTGCAGAGATTATCCTGATAAGCTTCTCCGGAGCTGGGCTTTCTATCTGCCCGTCTTTGCTTTTTTCCTTATAAACGTCGATAGGAAGGCTAAAATCAAAACTGCCAAGGCTATCTTAAGAGGCTCCGCAAATATTGTCAATCGACCGGTTTGCGGCAAGACAGGGATTGCGCCGGATGCTACTATCAAGCCTCCCTCTCCCAAGACTTTGGAAGGATCCTCCTCATTTGGAGGGACATGCTCCGGGGTATCGGCAGGCCCATAATCATCAGCTTCAAGGCCTCCCGTATTTATGATCGGAGCGGGGGAGGGCGCTACGGCTTCCGGGGTTGGCGTTATGGGCGCAGGCGTCGGAGTGGGGGACGCATAGGGCGCAATATATTCCGGCGCGTATGGCTGCTCAGGCGATGACGGCGCTGAAGTCGGAGCGTTGGGCGGAAGAGGCGTCTCCGACGCCATCGGCGTCGGGGATGCGGTCGGGGATGCGGTCGGAGGCATTGGAGACGGCGTAGGCTCCGCTTCCAACTGCTCTACAAGAAATACCCATTTTACGGCGCAAAGGGTGTTTGCGTAGTCGTTGCTGAGATTTTCCGGAATTTCAAGCTCTATGTTAATGTCTCCATATTTGTTCGGGTTTAGGGTTCCAAGGACGATGCCGTCAGAACTATAAGATCCAATCCCGTTTCCGGAAAGGGCGCCTTCATATATCAGCTTCGAGCCGCTGTCTGATTCATATGAAATCTTCGCGTCAATCTCAGAAAGAAGGCTTGCCATGCCGATTTTCCGGCCATAATTGCCGCTGTCAGCAAGGCCTTCGGATTCCGGCTGATCTACTGGAGTGATCCTCAGGCCGAAAATTGCGTCTGTCGGCCCGTAATTTCGGAGCTGGACGAGCTTTGCCATTTTACTTCCAGGTTCAAGATCCTTTGAGTCTGTTCCGAAAAAGTCATGTACATCTCCATATACTTTAACATCATCAGAAAACTTCCAAACCGGGTTGCCGCCTGAACCAAAAAAGTCCATGTCATTTGCAACTGCGGGCTTTGGAGAGCCAAGGGCAAGAAGCAACGCGGACAGCGCAGCGGCAATGGATTTTAAAATGCGAGATTTCATTAGATTCCTCCTTAACGCTGTCCTAGAATACGTTTCAGTTATATGAGGCCGCGCAGTTGATGGCGCGGTTTTGCATAGTATCAGTTGATGCGCTGCTTAATGAGAGTTCAAGTTCGAAACTTCTACTGCGAGGTAGAAGAAGTAAGAGGCTGCAACGAATATCATTTAAAAGAACAAATGGCTTTAAGGCTTGCTTGGTGAAATCTCAGCATAAAAGCGGCGCAGTGCTTATGTGGATGAAATTCTTTCAAAGAGAAGAACTTGGATCCGCTATTATCGGAACTTAAGGTGCTTCAGTTGGATAGAAATCCTTGAAGTAATCCTTCAATTCGTATTCTTCACCGTCAGGCGCAACATTTCCATTTGACTGGACTGCCTCGGCCTTGAGGTTGATGTGCAGGATCTTGTCTTTGAATTCGTTGGATAGATCGCTGGGTATTGTGAAGTCTTCGAAAATAGCTGATGTTTCGGCTCCGCCTGATAGGATTTTAAGTTCTGCTGGAGCGTCTTCGTCTTCACTGACTTCTACATAATAAAAATATCCGTCTTCAGCCACATATATCCAATTTTCATTTACTGAAAAACTTTCCTCTATTAAGGCATTGACGGCATCTTTACTTGGAATTTCCTCATCGGGGATGGAGACCTCATCGCCTTCGACAAGCTTCCACCAAGACAGCGAAAACTTGACTCGTATGTAAGAGTCTATGTCGTCTTCGCCGGTTTTTACTTTAGGCTGCTTGACTAGAATAGCGCCCGGCTCAACGTTATCGTAGTTCAGGCCTTCTCCATCGGCTTGAATTGTGATCTCTTCATCGTTTTCACCGATTTCAGTCATCGATACGCTCAATCCGCCCATTGTAACCACGTTTGTTGCTTCAGGCGATTCTGCTGTGAAATACATGAGCGTGCCTGTTATGGATGCTGCGAGTACAAGAGCAGAGGCAATGATGAGTGCGAATAATTTCTTTCTTGACATGGAACCACTCCCTGATCTAATGGGATGATGCATTATTTGAATGTCTCATTTTTAAAATAATCGTTCCAAAGCGCTTTGTCAGTTACGCCCGCTGTCCCGTTGAATTCGGCCTGAACCGCTTGGGCGGTGAGCTCCAGGACTATTTCGTAGCCTGCCAAGAACGTTGCCTCCGCGTTTGTGTAGTTTGGAATGTTTACGACAGAGAAAATCTCTGGGGTAGTGTTGCCAGAGGAGGCGCTTGTAAGCAACTTTAGGGGCGTAGGTGTAGCGGTATCCCAGTCTCCGACAACATAATAGTAGAAGCCCACTAAATCATTTGCAGGCGCAGGATCCACAAACTCCCAAGCAGCCTGATTCATTGTAAGACCTGCTATAAGCCGGGATACAAGGGTGTTTAGCGATGTGCTGGGGTCTGAGCCTGGTACGTTGGGGACACTTAGATCCTCTACAAGCGTTTTTCCCCCATTTTCTCCAATGGAGTACACCTTCAACTCAGCCTTCACGCGAAGATATGCGTCCACTCCGCCGTCATGCACAACTCTAGGCTCTTTTATCAATTTGCCGTTAGGGACGACGTTGGTGAAAGTGATGCCCTCGATGTCATCATCTATGTCCGCCCAATCTTCTATGTAATCATCATCATCTACGTACTCATATTTTTTTTCGCCTATCTCCACAGCGCCATCTGCTGCTTCCTTCAGCTTTCCGCCCTTTTCTTGCAACTTTATCTTCAAATCGCCGAAAGTAACAGTATTTTTGGCTGTTGGCGTCTCCGCGGTAAAATACATGATAGTTCCGCCTATAGCAAGGCTTGCTACAAGTATGACTGCTATTGCGCTGACTATAATTTTCTTTTTCATATATATTTTCCTTTCTGGTTTAGAAAATTGAAGATGTAGGGTTTTATCGCTTTTCATCTTTAAATATAGAATTTTGTCCTTGATCGAAGGCTTGAAGCTTCCTGCGTCAAGCGCCTGAGCCAGGGGGTACATTGGAATCAAAAATCCTAAAAGCATCCTTGGCTGTAAGATCTGAGTCTTCCACAAAGTCCGCCTGTATTGCTTCCGCATAGATGACTATGTCTAAATCATGGCCGCTGCCTTCGTAACCTGGTTTTAGTTGGATGAAATTGAAGAGGGGTTCAGTAGTATCTCCGGGTGCAACTTTGGTTTTGTAGTAATATACTCCCGGAGCGGCAGTGTCCTTTATCCAATAGGCAGTATTGTAAGGTAAGTCGTCTTGACCTTCGACCTCGTATGTAATGGTATAATTTTCTCCTCCAGTGACGGTAAGGCGAACGTATGCGTCAACTGAACCGCTTTCGTTTGTGACTGTAGGGATCTTTTGGAGCTTAGCTCCTCCCGGAGTTGCCACGCCAGGCTGATTCCATGTTTCATTCAGTGTAATTTCCACATGCCCGAATCCCAGCGAGTTTACTGCTATAGGAGTTTCGTCGGAAAGATACGCTAAGGTGCCTTGGATGGAAACCGCCGCTAGCGATAGAGCTGCGATTGCTGTTAAAATCATGCGCTTTTTGGCTATTGCTTTCATATGGACAAACACCCCCTTTCTAATCGCCTCCATTCCAATCTTCGCTTCTTTCGCGGGAAACTGCCCTATGCATTCAGCGCTTGCATCGGGTGCGAGCCAATTGGGCCCGCCAAGCCGAAGAGGATTCGGCTTGGCGCGGCTTGGCGCTTGGCTTTTATAATGGTTGAGCGGGAAAGAAGGTGATTTCTCGCAAACCTGCTATGGTTTCTTGTGGATCAAGACAACTGGACTGTTCGGGTTGTTGGGATCTGCCGTTACTGGGACGGAAGCTCCTGAATCGAATGCATACTTTCCTATGATGTAGTCAGAATAGTCTGGGTTTTGTATATTCCATTCAAATCCAGGGTAGTATTTCTCTTGCATATAGACATCGAAATTGTTGGATGGAAATGGGATAGTAACTGTTTGGTCTGCTCCCAAACTTTCCAAACCAGAGAAGCCGACATCAAGCCCTTTGCCTGCGGGCAACACGAATATTCTGGTGTAAATATCTACACTTCCGTAAGCGGTGCTTCCGCTGTTTACGTAGTATCTAGCATTACGCTTAACCGTCACTGTTGTAGTTCCGTCTGCTATGGTCGGTCCCCAAACATCATAGCGATCAACCGCTACTTCTTGAAAATTGCGATAGATTACTATGGGGAGGTTACCAGGGTCGTAGTCTTCAAAGACTATTGTTTCGCCTTTGACGTATGACCGGACGCCTGCAATGCTGTTAATCCAGTCGTCGAAATTCTTGCCGCCAGCTCGGTAGTCTACTACGCCTCCGCCAGTTGTTGTATTATAAGACGAACTACCCCCATAGCTGCCAAGCGATGCCAGAGAGCCGTTAGGAATCACATACGCCATCAAAACGCCACTGCCGGGAACTGCCAGAGTTACATCCCCATTGTTGAGAATATTGACAATTTGCGGAGTTGTCTCACGATTCAGCTGTGCCGTTCCTGCGGTATGATCTGCTGCGGTTGTATAGATGTCAAGTTTGACGTCATTTATATACTGGTAGATGATGACAGGGGGAGATACAGGGTCAAAATCATTTATGACGATCTCTTCGCCTGGGCCGTATACTTCTGCATTAGAGAATTTAGTCATCAGCCAGTTTTTGAAAGTGGTATCGCTGTCATATCCAAACCATTCATTATTGTTTCGAAGGCTTTGAACCTCAACTAGATCGGAATGCGGAAGTACATACGCCGCTACGACTCCATAGGGAACTGGCATTGACACATCCATTAATTCATCTGTGACGTTTATGGCGACTGCATTGTGCGACCGCTCAGCTACCTCTAGATGCGCCCAACCTGAATCGTTACCAGGGCTGGCTTTAAAAATGTCGATTACATCATCTATGTATTGGTAGATGAAAACGGGAGCTTGGTTAAAATTGTACTGATGGATTGTGACTTCTTCGCCTGGTTTATGGATAGTGGCACCAGAATAGAAGTTGTACATCCAGTCATCGAAGGTCGAGCCGCCACTTGCTGTATAATTAACATAGCCAATTTGGTTCCAGCTAGCGGCAGTGTTGCCAGTACTTAATGCTGTGTATTGGTTTGGAGTAAGTTCATAAGCCTTCACTACGTTATTTGGAATAGTAATCGTATTTGAATCCCTAGAAACAGGAATAAATTGATGATTGTTCCCAAGCTGCAACCAGCCTGTCTTTTGAGAATGTTGGTTTTGGGTTGAGCTATATTCATAGCTGCCTGCCGTAAAAACGCTCACTACCGCTGGTCTATACACAATTACTCGAACGTTTGCGGAGTTCTCTAGAATTGTGACGCTGGAAGGCTCTGTGGTGGCAGTACCGAGTAGTTTATTGGTGACCCACGCATCAAAGCCAATATCGCCGTAATCTGTATTGCTCGCCCCAGGGCGAGATGCTCCATCTGGAAGTAGGAATGTCATTGCGCTGTCAGGTAAATTGATTGTGGCTCCTTTACTCACATACTCAACGCTCATATCAAGCTTTATATCATCCCCATCACTGTAGCCGTTTTGATTGGCCCACCTGTAGATGTAGACTGTTACAATTTCTTCAGGATCAGGGGGCGGCGTTGGGGTTGCGGGGCCTGAGCTTGACGGAGCGTACAAGACTATGTAGCGTTGTTCACTATTCTCGTCTCTAGTTATCCAAATAGGCTCCAGAGGCCTGTATGAAGTTGCGTTTTCGCTGGTCGGGGATGCTGTCAGTGCTACATTAGGATTAAGGTAAAATATCTGGTTGACCGTAGACTGCAAAGAGTTCGGAAGAATCATATAGTCGCCGGAGACTACATATATGGAAGCGTATGAACCCTCCAGAACACGCCCTCCAAGCTCATCTTCAATGCTTTTATATATTTTGACATTGACGATATCCGGAGCTTCTCCTGCAATTTGAGGCGGCGGGGAAACAGAAACCTCGTTGGTTTTGACTGCATTGCTGTATAAATACTGGAAATCTTCAGGTTCATTTACAAAGGTAAATTCGCTTTCATGCAAGTTATTTGCCGTAATCGTTGCTTCGGCAGAAGTAACTATGGTATCATCCTTATCTTTTATTTCCTTTAGCTTATAGCCAGGCGTTTTCAGCTCAGTGACAGTATAAGTCCCTAATTCAAGCCCATCAAAAACGCATTCATTGTCAACAGTTTCACCATAGGAAATCGACTTCACCACAGAATATCCGTCTGTACGTGTAAGCTTGAACCTGAAAATGGGATTGCTGCTTCCTGTGAATAATTCTTCAACATCCTTCTTGACAGTTATGCTTCCATAAAGCTTTTTATTGAAAATCTTAATGGAGAGGCCATCTGCTGAAGCCATCGCATGCAGGCCGTTAGGCAGAGGCTCTTCGCTTTCGGCGGATATTTTGGCACTAACGCTGTCTAATTGCCAAACTTCCTTAATCCTTGGAGAAAGCCCTCCGCTTGTTGTTTCGAAGTATATCGGCGCTAGAATTTCATAGCCGGGTGCAGATGTTTCTTCGAGCACGTAGACGGTGTTGAAATCCAGAGACACATTTTCAAACGAAAGAGTCCCATTTGGATTCGTAGTAATTATTTCCTCTAGATAATTGTCTATAGATATTTCTTCTTTATACAATTTAAACTCTATGCCACTTAGAGCGGCGCTTGACGCATTTGGATCTCGGGCGTATTTATCATAGTCATACTTAGTGCCGCTTATCGGAGAAGCCCTATAATTCAAACAGTAAATGGCCCCGACTGTGCCGTATTTGTAAGTGTAGGTAAAAGTCTTGTCTTCAGTTGTTTGAGTTTGACCGGAACCAAGAAAAATTGTTGAATAATCTTCAGTAGATGAAGAATCGGGTATCTCAGTCACTGTTATAGTAAGTTCAGTGCCCCAAGGCACTGACGGCAGTTCCACTGCTGTTGCTGCATATGGAACGTTTTCTGTGGTAGTCAAAGTATAATCTGGCGTTGGGGTTGGACTGTTTTCTCCCTCATCCTCTTCTTCCTCTTCCCCTCCACTAGATGGAATCTCAATATCAACTTTAAAGTCAAAATTGCCGTATACTCCATTTGACTCTTTAATCAGAGTCAAGGCCATCGGAAAGTTGAATTTCATTGAGCAGTTTGATTCGTCCGGGCTGCGCTCCATGTAAAACAGCTGGAATGTATGCGTTTCCTTGGAATAGTCGATGTCCAGATCTGCTTCTACTATACGCTTTATTCCTTCTCTTTTAATTTGCTCAAATTCTACCGCTTCGCCTGATAACGAACCTGGTATGATTTTGTAAATATCCTCGTTTGAGGAAATAGTTACTGTACCTTGGGTAAAATTGATCTGCCCGTTGACTCTCTTATGGGTTCCGCCAAGATCCAGCGCAAGCTTGCCGTCAATGTATACCCATATGTCGTCGTCGCCTGCAAACTCATATACAATGTCAGGGTCTCCCGCTTTTGCGGGAGGCAACATGAATTCAAAAGCCATGCTCATGCCGAAGTTGTAATTGAGGTTTTTCTTTATAGCCAAGTCTTCGTCATCATATATTACGCCGTCTGAGTCGTATGTGGGTTTTACCAGAGAATCCGCATAGTTGTTGTTGTTTTCATCATCTCCGTCCAAAGGAAAGAAGCCGTAGTTATTCTGCTTGCCTTCATGCAGGATCAGATCCTTGGAGTTAAGGGTAGGATCCACATGAACATGGGATGTGTCGCTGTCGAATTTGTAAAACCCATCATCAGAATCAAAGAAAAAAGGAAAATTGTAGTTCGGGTATGCTGTAATCATTCCGAGGCTATCGTTGAGTTTCGTTGTATACTGATAGCCGGCGGATGATTGATTCCCTAAGTTGTCTCCGCTCGTATCATAGCCGTAGATGAAGACTTCGTTGCTATTTGGGCTGCTTATTTCAGGAAACAGCTGAAGATTGTTCATTGTACGGAAATTAACCTGAAAGCCGTTTTCCAGTGTGGGCTTGGCAATGCCCATCGTAAGTCCGTCTCCGTACCCCAGATCATTTACACTATAGGGCTTTCTTATAAAATTGACGTTCTGGCGCCCTTTAGAGTCAAAGTCATACACACTTGGATATTTTGGCATGTAAAGCGGATTGAATAAAAAATAGCTCTCCAGAGGATTGCCTCTATATACATAATTCGTACCATACTGAGCCGCCAGCAGTTCTGGGGTGTTAAAGTTTGTATTGCTGGGATCTGACGGAAAGACCGTTCTTTTCAAAATGCTGTCATTGTTAGTGCCCTTAACTAGGGTATCGGTTCCCGGCATGGTTGTTCCTTCGTAATCATAGAAGGTCACGGGGAAATATGTATAATTGCTGGCGTTTAAAGGAGTTACAATGGAGGCTGGAGGCATTAGCGTAGAAGAAGTCGAAGCAACCCTCATCAGCCTCGGCGCATCCGCAATTTCTATGTCCAAAACATAGACGCCTCCGCTTCCGGTTGCAAAGTCAACTTCCTGGCCTTGCTTTAGTTCAGGTTCAAGTTTCGCGTCTTCTTTGGGGGTTTCACTGAGCGGGTCTCTTGATTCTTCTCTGCTTCTGATAGCTTGAGGGGTTGTAGATTCATCTTCAGCAACCAGATATGACTGAGAAGCCGTTTCATCGGCTTCGACGAAAACTTCAAGAGCCGCTCCGCTTGCTGCGGCGTCCGAAGCTATTTCCTCCATGCCGCCTAGAGCGGCAAGTGAAGCGCTTATGTATTTGCCGCTTGAAGCGGATTCAAGATGCAGATCAAACTTATCATCATCTTTGCTGTGGACAATAATCCGATAGCTTTCGCTTTCTCTGTCCTTAAGCAGATATGAGACGGATGCGTCGGAGAGAAGGCTTATATCAATTTCTGTCAGCGCAGGATTAAGACCAGCCATCGAGTAAGCCGTATCAAGAAGAAGCCAGCGTCCATTCCCATATTCCTGATCGAATGCGGCGGCATCCTCTTCACTCAAGGCTTGAAGCAAGCCATCGCTTGGAGCAAACGTTTCATCATATTCCTCGGACCAACTGGCCAGGGCTTCCAATTCCCAAGAATTATATTCTATTGAAACATT
The DNA here is from genome assembly GCA_031269465.1 of Clostridiales bacterium. Lineage (GTDB taxonomy): Bacteria > Bacillota > Clostridia > Lachnospirales > WQUN01 > JAISWZ01. Next base: position 20,910 of record JAISZB010000084.1, read on the forward strand.
TCCGTAAGAATTCAGCCTCCCGTTGCCGCCTCGCGCACTATAGACTTGACGCGGCTGCTCCGCCTCTTCAGCGGCATAGTTGACTACCGATGAAGAGGCCAGCACAATGAAAACCAATAAGAATGAGATTATTCTGCGAATTTGCAGATTGCAGAACATTCGATTTCCTCCTCCAATCTTGAGCATTGAAGCAATAGAACTGCAACATATGATGAGTGCCATAACATATATTCAGAAGGGTTGCGAAGCCTTGTTCAGGATGAAGCAAGGCATTGGGAGAATGTACCGATTTTCATCAAATGTTTTTTTGGAGCTTGACTGTCTATTAAGAGGTGGAAATGCCGATATCAATCGCACTCTCTGTATAATCAAGCTCCGAAAAAGTTAGTTTCCATGAAAATCAGCATTTATGCCATATAAGCGTTTGGCGTTTTAATAGGAGTTCATAGATAAATATTGTTGTGTAAATATGATCAAATCCTAAACCCGAAGATCCCTGTTTTTCAACCTGGCTAGAACGAAAGAAAGCCGTAAATCGATGAAAACAGCTGCTGTTAGCAACAAGTTAGAAGCAAAGCCGAGCTTTTAGTCTATAAGGATTCGCATATGATTATCGGAACAAGAGCTTATGGGGTGAGGGCAATCAGATAGGGGATGCGGCTTATCAAAAAGCATGCTATCAGACCAAGCGCGCCGCTGAAATCCAGTGAGTTTCTCACGATTTCTACAACGTTGGAAATTGCGGCATGCTATATAGCGCGCATTGGCATGCTCTGATTTTGAAACCCGCTTGCACAATTCCGCAGAGGTCAATCCAAGGCTTGAATCGGTGCTTTTACTACGCATAAGTACAGAGAAACGGTTGCTTAGAGCAGATTTTCCCAGCACTTTTTCCAAGCAAGCTAAGAGAGGGCTTGGCGGGACAAGATCTAACCATAATCGCTTTCGTTTTAGCTTTATACAGCACTGGAACCCATACAGCTAGATACAATTAGCAACGCGTTAGAAACAAACTAGTTTGTATTTTATATAACTGCAGGGAAAATAAACATATGAGAGTTTATTGTTTCAATACAAAATACCAGAAAAACTGATGACTATTTTTGACAATTTGATATTATAATTAGGGCGGAAGTCACTAAGATTACAGCTATAAAGTCATTAATTTTATCAATTATTTTCTCTAATTTCTTGACTATACACTAAGAATGTGGTATTATGTTTATATCAATTGAAATAAGTAGCTATTTTTATATCTATTTTTATTTTTTTAGAAATTTCAACGCTTGTTGTGTCTTTACAAATACAAACATAATAAATTCAGAGTTTCGTTGAAATTTCCATATGTTTTATATTTGCTGTTTAGAGAAAGCACCTTAAGGTTAGCCCTTAATCTCTATATGAGACGCATTCTCATGATGCAATGTCATTAAGTGAAGATAATCATTTTTTTCAGCCCGGTTTAAAGCAGTAAGATAAAGTGAAAGAGAACTATGTAGCATTTATTGAAATGTCGTAAAACTTTTATAACATTTATTCTTAAAACGTCATAAATACGATGATAATTATCAAGAAAATATTGACATTAAAGGAAAATAATGTTATTATTGTTTCCATTACTAAGACAAGCAAGCCGAGCATTTACATACAACACGGAATATAGAATCAGGAACATATAGAGATTGAGGTTATAAGTTAGTTCGCTTTTAAATTTATAGACTCTCATACTCAATTATATATTGGCTGCTTGCAAAAAGCTTTGTAACGCATGAACATAATTCAGATCATAGATATCGCGGTGTGTTTATGGAACAACGCAGGAATAACGCGGGCTTTGAACAGCGCAGGGGCTTCGCTTTCAACCGGCTTTCATCTCATCCATCTAGGGCGGCTTCAATCCGCTACCATATGCAACATTATGCCGTATTAAATGACATATTGCAAAATCAGAATATGCAAAAGCCGCAACTTCCGATAAGGGCGTTTATGTACTTAAGAAAACGAATTGAAAAGCCTGGATTCATCGCCTTGGAGCCGGCTATGAGGGAGCGGCCGGAGAGCGGGGGGCGCCTCCGCAAACCGCTCGGAAGGAAGGAGTTGGAAAGGCTGT
>JAISZB010000160.1 GCA_031269465.1 Clostridiales bacterium
CCTCCTCTTCAAACGGCGCCATGAATCGGCAAGGCCTTCATATTGCGCGAATGCGCCGGATTCCGCTTGCGCCGGACGGCGCTGGGCTTTTATTGGGGAATGCGCTGTTTATTTGTAAATCACAATCGTCAAGCAAAAATGGTTCTGCCAAATTTTAGTCAGCCTGCCGCAGTTCATTGTAAAATGAAATGCAACAGATACAGCCAGTAGAAATCCATAGGGAAACACGGTATCATTTAGTTTGCGTAAACAAAATGAAGGAGTGGATCCCTATGGATCAATGCAAGTATACCGCAGAAAGCCGGACGTTTCAACGCCTGCCGCCGTTCGGGCGCGGGGAGATCAAGGCGCTTTCGGGGGAGGGGCTCGGCGTGCCGGCCATCCGCGAAAATCGGCGGGGACAAGGGCGCCGCCAACCGCGAGACAGAGCGCGGGACGAAGAGGCAACCAGACACAGCGATTCGGCGGAGAGATTCGAGTATTTCGCCGAAACTGGCGAGGCCGCGTTTGAAAAAAATCGCAAAAACAGCCGAAATACTCTGAAAATAGGAGAATGCCCGGACTTCATCGAATACGCCGGGGAGAAGCTGGGGAAGGGTGGTCGCCCGATGCGGTAGCGGGCGCGCGAAGCCGGAGCTTTCGGGGAGGGAAGCCCGCCCTTTGCGCTAAAACGCTTTATAACTACAAAGATCTCGGTCTTATGCCGATTAAGAATATAGATTTGGCGCTGAAGGTCCGGCGCAAGCCCAAAAGCAAGAAAGTCCGCCAAAGCGAGAGGGCTTTGGGGCGAACGTCGAAGGGCGGCCTGAAGCGGCGGGGGCGCGCGAGGAGTTCGGCCATTGGGAAATCGACTCGGCGGTAGGGAAGAAATCGGACAAGGCCGCAATTCCGGCGATAGTCGAGAGGAAGACGACGCGCAGCCAGATCGCCGTGAAGAGGCAGCGGCGACGCGGCTGCGGGGGAGAGCGCCGGCGGCTTCGGCGAGGCGGCCGGGACGTCTTCAAAAGCGCCGACGGCGACGACGGTCGGGAGTTCGCGGGGCGGGGGGGCGCCGTGGAGCGCGCCGTCTATTTCCGCCATCCCCGCTCCAGCGTCTCCCGGAGGAAGAAAATCCCTATGGCATCTGTTGCATTTGATATTGCAATTTATAAGTCAGCCTGCGGCTATAAACATCAAAAACTAAGCTTTGCGCATGTTGCAGGCAACCTGATAATAAAATCGGGAAGCACGGGGCCGACTCGTGGAATGCCTGCGCCGATAGGCGCATGGCGCGAGAGGACCCCGCCTCTTTATGCGGCGGCAGTATGTCTATCGCATCGCAGTCAAATGTTCCGATTTTGATGCCTGATTATCCACTGAAAGGTTGCGAAATGACTTTATCCGCATTTCGCGCTAATTGTATGATCAGACATCAAAATCGGAACTATCCAGTGCAAGGCAGCATCACATTCCTCAGTCATTGCAGGATGTCTGGCTCTGACACAACGAGGAGCGCAGTTCCAGGGAGCAGACCCATTTGCCAGATAGTTGCCCTGACAATTTCAAGGAGGAAGGCTTAAACCATGCATGCCAAAGACTTTAAGCTTTAATTATGCTGAGCTAGGATGCAGATGAGATTTTCACGGGATCCGTTGACGCTTGCTATACTGGTTTTCATAGGAAATTACCTTGTTTGGAGCTTGATTATACAGCGAGTGCAAAATGCCGAGATCGGCATTTTGCACCACTCAATGGATAATCAAGCTCCAAAAAAGAAACATTTGATGAAAAGCGGTATACCTAAATTAAAAATATCAGCGGTATACCCATTATGAATTTTCAATGCTGCAAATCCTATAGGCCATCCTCTACATATGCCGCGAAGAACGGATATTCCCTGTGAATAACCGATTTCTTTTCTATGTCCTCCGGCGGGCTGAACCACGCCGGAAGCGAGCGCATGATTTTCAATGTGATTGATGTTTTTTCATCCGGTCGGTCTATTTGCTTTGTGCGAATCACTCCGACAACCTCCATCTCTCAACCATTTCATCAAAATATGGACATATGCTGAAAAACTCTCCTTTTGCTATTAACTCGCGAATTTCATTTGCTGTTGCCCATATGGCATCGCAAGTTTCTTTTTTATTAAAACGAATGCCCTCAATAGCGCAGTCATGCTCAAACACCCAAACATCTATTAGGCAACGATGCTCATCGCTGACATGATTGGCGAATTGCCAAAACAATGTGCCTTTCGCCGGGACAAGGTCAAATCCCAATTCTTCGTTTGTCTCACGCAATGCGGTGGTCAAACTGTCGTCGCCCGCAATCGCCGCACCGCCTGTGGTTTCCCATTTGCCGCCCTTTTTAGGCGTTCGCTTATCAATTAACCATTCGCCGTTGCCGTTGTGTTTCCATACGTGAACGCCAAGGTGATAATCCCCGGCCGCCATCGGTTTGCCGCGTTCGTGGAAGCGTCCGGTCTTGTTGCCGTTAGCGTCGAGGACATCCCATACTTCATATCCACTCAGATACCACGACGGTACAGGGGTTCGCATATTGTCGTACCATTGCAACACATCCTGCGACTGTTTCATCATGGCATCGAGGTCGGACTTTCCGAACGGTATCGCCCAATATATTGACGATAGCGTATTACTGGCGATATAGAAAGCAAGTAGTTTGAAGAACTCCATTGGCGGCTCGCCCCCGAAATATCCGCGTAACTGCCCAGTGGCAAAATGCGGACTGGCTGCCGCGCACCATACGATGCGGTTAAACTCCTCCCACGGGTCGCCGAAATCATAGCGGTCGAAGTCGATGATTTTTAACTCGCCGCGCTCCAGCATCATGTTGCCGACATGAAAATCGCCATGTTGAAAACATTGTGGACGGTTTTCAAGCAGGCGCCGGTTATTTTCTATGTACTCCACGATAGAATCGTCGCCGTCGAAGCGTATCCCGCATTCGCGGTATGCTTTGATTTTATGATTTGTCTTGCGGGTAAACCTGGCCGCCCATTCCTCCTGTGTGTCCGGTGCGGGTATGGAGTGCATCTTTTTTAGCATCTCGCCGGATTTCAAGCCCAAAACGTACTGCTCCGCCTCGGAGAGCAACGGCAATACCGCTTCTAAATCCTCGCCGTCAATCCAACTTTGAAGCGAATAAACGCCGTCCGCACAAGTACCGAACTCTATCGGCAAACACATAGGAATATCAAGTGCCGCCACCTGTTCAAGCATACCGAATAACGACTTTCTTATTTCGTACCGCTCTATAGGTGTAATGCGGAGCAAGTATTTAACTCCGCAGGTACCGGTTACGCAATACTTTTTATCCTCCGACCAACCATTTTCGATTGGTACGGCACTTATAAAACGGTTTCCGCCGAGAATGTCAGCCATGTGTTTCCTTCCTCCGTTTCCGATCCCTCCAGCAATAAATTCCTTCGCGTCAATCGCTCGCGGGTCTCGGCAAGCATCGTATGAATTTTTTGCTTAAACTCCGCTTTGGGCGGGAGAGTTGTCCAGTATTCGGCTGCCATTATCCCGTCCTTGTCCATCTCCAATAGTTCAATTTGTTCACCCGCGCAGAGGATAAGTCCGATAGGTTCGTTCTCCACCATTTGACGTTCGTAACGGTCGAGCCATTTCAAATACAGCTTTATCTGTCCGTTATAAGCGTCGTCGTCAGCATTCATATGCCTTGCGGTTAATCATATCCTGCAGTTTGTCCCGGTGATAAGCCCACGCGACGCTTCGTTCAGATAAAATAATTTCGCCTCTTGTGTTTTAAGCGGCAACACCTAAACAATACGCGCCCAACTTAAATGTATAGCGGAAGGAGACACAATTCCAAAATCAGAAAATTGTTCCGCGAACTGCATCATACAGCGCAGATTACGCGCCTCAAAACTTCTTCTTTATTTTTCTGTTAATTGCGTAGCGAGCCGCGACACAATCTGCTTAATGTAGTCTGCGCGTTTATTTTGCGAAACGCCTGCCAATTTTTCAAAACAAAAAAATAGTCGCGCTGCCCGACTGTGTGTAAATAATACAGCGGCTCTGCTCTATCAGCGCTGATACATCATCAAATAATGCTTTGTCGATAATCATCAAATCCACTTTATTTTTCCTCGCTTGTTTTTGGTTTGCGCCCGGGTTTCATTTTCCCAGTGCGCGTCGGCTTCGGTGAGTCCGACGGGATAGCCCAAGAATTTCCGAAGCGAATCACGCCGTCTATTATGCCTTCACTGCACATACGCTGCACTTGGCGTTCCGTCACGCCCCATTGCTCCGCCGATTTTCTAACACTAATATATCCGTTCATACAGCCATGCCTCCGCAATTGAAGTTTTTACGTGTACGCAAAAGCATCGTTTAAAATATATTTTAGTCGTTTTCACGACAAATATCAAAAGATAAAAGTAGTTTTTGCATTGCGGCCCGATACGTTATTTGATTTTCATTTTTATCGCGCAAAAATGGTTATCTCGAAAGAAAGTTATTTCGAATACCCGAGGCAAGTTTTGCAATTTTGACAGCGAGGTCAAAATTGCAAAACAGCTCGTTGGGGAGACCCCAATCCCCCATGCGGGAGGACGCTTTCGCGCCTCCCGCATGGGGATTGGGGTCCAATATTAACAGGTTAATGGATAATCGACAAAGATATGGATAATTTACTTAATTTAACAATGACAATTTAGAACAATTAAAACCGACCATTTAAGAAAGTTAAATGCTTATTAGCTATTTAGACTATAAAAGCCTAAGCTACCTCGATTTCAATTTTATTAAAATGAATTCGAATGTACATTCTAAGCAATGAATTATATTTATGAATATAATTAACAAACATTAGCTAATTATAATAATTAATGGATTCAAGGAAAATGATATAATAATATAGATTTTTATATAAATGAATATACCGCTTTTGGAACATTCAAAATGCAGGCTTATAGTTTATCGAATATTTTCTCCTCCGGCGTGGATTTTTTCGCTCGCAGCCCGGCTATTTGGGATCCCATGCGACCGTTTCCTTCCACATTTGCCGGATCATCTTCGAGACTTCCCCTGCCAGCCTGGAAGCCGCCGTCCTGAGAAGGCGGATGAAATTGTCCGAAAGGATCGATAAGGGCTGCGTTTTGTCGGTTCTCCGCAGATGCTTGTTGTTTTTGCCGGCCCT
>JAISZB010000194.1 GCA_031269465.1 Clostridiales bacterium
AGTTGATTTTGTCGATTTTCAGCCCCAGTTTCGCCGCTTCCGCAAAAACATTCCGCGAATCCGCAGCGGATTCCGGAGCAAGCTGCGGCGGGCCTTCCGGTTGAAGCGTTTCAGAGTCAAATACGCTTTCATCCAGCACTTTGCCGACGAGGCTGTCCATGGCCTCCGCAAGGGAATCCCCTTCATTTTGCAATAAACTGTGAAAATTGCAATAGGAAAATCAAAAATTAATGTTCGATGCTCATAGGATCTTTCGCAATGGATTGCCACCTTTGCAAACATTGTTTTGCTATTCTTATAATTTAATATACAAAAATCTTTTTTTCATGATTTCAGCATTATGTAAATTAAAATTTTAATAAATACATTATATGGTTAAATGTGACAGATTAATCGATAAAAATATTCATAATAGCTGTCGCTTTGCAAGCCGTCGGAATAGCTACGATGAAATCAACGAAAGAATAGCGGATAATACCCAAGAAGATGAGCTAGCGCGCGCCGAATTATTCCGTTTATCACTTGAAAAGCGGTATAATGAATCGTGCCGGCCCGTGTCTAACCTTTGTGCATCGCATTGCAACAATAGAAAAGCGGCGGGATTTCCCGCCGCTTTCTCATTCCCGCTCGCGGGTAACTTGCAGGTAAAAATGTGATGCAAACTTTTCACTGCATAGCCCGTTTTGACGATACAGCGCTGAACAACCTCGCCCGCTAAATCCCATAAGAGGTGCTGCGACACGTCACTAAACAAGATAAAACGCAATGTATTGCTTGATTGAGATTATTTGCAGCATTGGAGAGCAGACGCGCCATTTCTTTTACCGAATCCAGTTCAATATGAATGACCTCGTCGTCGATGGCTTGCTTGAGTAAATAAGCGCGGAGATTTTTAATGCCCGATTGCGCCGTGCGACGCTCGACTAGTTCTTTTTCCTCTGGTGTGACGCGAAAAGTAATCAAGGTGCTTCGGGAGCGGTTCTGCTTTTTGTCTCGACTTGTTCATTCATTGGCTGTTCACCTCCAGTAAAAAATGTGGGCGGCAAGGTGTGCCCTGCCGCCCTGTTGCTTAGATTTCGATGTCCGCCGCTTTGCCGCTCGGTTGTGGATTACCGCGCTTCTTTTCTCCCAAGCTACGGATATTATCCATAATCGTCGGCTTGGCTTTTCCGTAAGCGCCAGTACGCGGGAGAGTTTCACCGCGTTTCTCCGGCTCATCGTAATCGTCAGGCACATTGTTTCGCCGCGACTGTTCCTCACTGGAATCCTCACGGCTCTCCGTGTCGTTCATCACGCCCATATCGCCGCCGTCTATGCTCAAGTTTGCGTTAAGCAACGCGAGCCGCTGTTCTTTCGCGGCAAGCTCGGCTTCTTGCGGAAACGGCTGCGCCAGTTCCGTCCTCGCGGCTTCTGTTTGTTGTAGTTTTAAGTTGTGATTGCAGGCATTCAAGTCGTTTGGTTAAATCATCAAGCGCGTGATTTATGCGCGTGATATTACCGAAAGCGTCCGTGCCGAGTTCAAGCTGATAGGTCAGGTCGCCGCGCAGTAACAGCTTGAATTGTTTTGGAAAACTGATGGCTTGCATTGGGTGCTTTCATTCTTAAATCAGGCCATGGAAACCCTTCCTCTGAAAATAGAGGTTAAATATGCTTAGCCAGGAAATTTTTACTCCATAGATATTTTTCTTTCTTGATTAAGCCAGCCATAAGCTTATATAAAAGGCATTATTGACTATAAACAGCAATGGATTTATTAATGGCTTAACTGTTGTTTTCGAAAAAATGAACTTGCTCTCATTAACCATATATGATAAAATAGCAAAGTAAAAAATGAGTTCAATTAAAAAGAATTTTACTAAATCAAATAAATTGTAAAACATCATTAACATATTATTAATATAAATGCTGGAAAAACAAATTCATATTCAGGTGTTATGAAGAGTTGGATTGAAATAGTATGGCAATATTCATTGATTATACGAATTCCAATGCATCGATTTCAGAAGCTGTAGATATCTGCTTTTCGCCGAAAGCTCCAGAAGCTTCATAGATTGACGCAGCAAAAAACTCGTCTCGGAGGAAAACATCTTGGAGGAAAAATTTCTTAATCTCTTCAGCCCTTTGAAAGTTGGAAGAACCGTCATGAAGAACCGCATCATTTCCGCGCCCATGAGCGGTCATAATCTCACAGCGGAGGGACATTTCACGCCGGAAACCCAGATGCAGTATGAAATCCTCGCCAAGGGCGGAGCGGGCGCGGTAGTGATAGGCGAGACCCTTGTCCACAGCAAAACCGGCAATAACCACGGAAGGGTGCTGAGGCTTGATGATCCTGAAGCGCTGCCTGGACTGCACAAGTGTACGGATGCTATCCATAGATACGGCGCGCTGGCCTCAATTGAGCTGGTGCACCCGGGTCGCAGGGCTGATCCCAGATACAACGAGCAGGGAAAGACATACGGGCCTTCAGCTGGATATTGCCACTATGGAGACGGTGAGCACGCCGTGACGGAGCTTGATGAGAAGCTGATAGCTGAAATCGTGGAGGCGTTTGGCGATGCGGCTGAAATGGCGATGCTTGCGGGTTGCGACTTTGTAACAGTGCATGCAGGCCATGGATGGCTGCTGAACCAGTTCCTGTCTCCGGCTAACAACCAGAGGACTGACAGATTTGGCGGAAGCGTTTTCAATCGCGCGAGGATAAGCCTGATGGTTGCGGACAATATAAGGGACAAATGCGGCCCGGCATTTCCGATAGATTTTCGCGTAAGCGGAGATGATTTCATGGAAGGCGGGGCTGATCAGGAGACTGTCATAGAATTCGCCAAGCTTTTGGCGCCGCATATAGACATGCTCCATGTCTCAGCCACAAGCTTCCACAACCGCAGAGCCTCAATCAGGATGTTTCCCAGCATGTTCCATCCTAGAGGCGTAAACAGCTTTCTGGCGGCTGAGCTGAAAAAGCATGTCGGAATTCCTGTAGTCACTGTAGGAGGCTTCAATGATCCAGCGCATATGGAGGAACTCATTGAAAGCGGGCGCGCCGATGCGATAGCCCTGGGCAGGGCTCTTCTGGCTGATCCATTTCTGCCCGAAAAGGCCAGGCTGGGGCTTGAGGATGACATCACTTTCTGTACCAGGTGCAACAATTGCGTAAGCGTGGGATTTGTACCTTATGTCAAGTATAATGTGGGAGTCAGCCATTGTTCCGTAAATCCATGGCACGGGCTTGCCCCTGAGTTCTTGAACAGGCGCAAGCCCGCTAAAAAGGTGAAAGTCGCTGTGGTAGGCGGCGGTCCCGCCGGTATGATGGCGGCTCTTGGCGCATCTGATCAAGGCCATGACGCAATCCTCTTTGAAAAAACAGAAGCTCTTGGCGGAATGCTCAAATTCGCGGCATTTCCTGAGTTCAAGAAAGATATTTCAAGATTTATTGAGACCATCTCCAAAAGGATTGAAAAAAGGGATAATATTCAAGTCATGCTCGGTTGCGAAGCTTCGCCTGAGGAGATAAAAAAACTCGGGATTGACAAACTGATTGTCGCCATCGGCGCCAAGCCAATAGAATTGGCTCCAGGACATTCCGATCCCAAGGTCGTTTCCGTCATAGACTTGCGCAATCCCGGCGTTGAAATCGGAGAGCGCGTGGTTATAGTCGGCGCGGGGCAGGCTGGCATAGAAGAAGGGATTGCTTTGGCAGGGCAGGCAAAGAAAGTCGCAATTCTCGAGCGGACCTCAAGTATCGCTTCCGACGCGGCGTATATACATTACCTCGCCCTTGTGGATCGCATTGAGAAGCTGGACAGCCTTGAAATTCTAGCCGGCGCGTCATACCTGGGCGCATGCGGGGAAGGAGCCATCGCTGCTTCAAATGAAGGAGAAAGAACAATTCCTGCCGATACAATCATCATTGCCGCGGGAGTGGCGCCGCTTTCAGAAGAAGCTTCAAAATTCGAAGGCTGCGCGCCTCTTGTCTCAATCGTAGGCGATTGCCGGAAAGCCGGAAAGATGTCTGAAGCCGTTCTTTCGGGATATTTCGCGGGCTTTAACGCGCTTGGGCTTGACTAGGCTTTTTGGGCATGGGGAAAAAGCCGTCTGCCCTGAATGCGTATGTGCGCATGAGAGTCCCGACTTCCGAAATCAGCATATTGTCCGCGCATCGGTTATCAAATAATGATTTTCATAAGATGCTGCCTAGGAACATTTGATGAAAATCAGTATATTAAAATTGGAGGATGTCATATGAAGATTAGGATTCATGCTTCTCTTTTGGCGTTGACGCTTGCTCTTTCCGCCTGCGGCGGCGGAGCCGCCGCAAATTCGGAGCAGCCGCAGGCAGTGGAGAACACGCCTTCGCAACAGAGCGCTCCTGCGACTGAGAAAGTAATTCGTTTATCCAGAAGCTGGGAAGACACTTCTTGGGATCCGGCGGCTCTTACAGGCGCCGATCAGGCGGCTCTTGCCCCTCAGATCTATGAAACTCTGTGCGTTCTTCAGGAAGACGGTTCATCCAGCCCCCTTCTCGCGGAGTCATGGGACATCTCCCCTGATGGGAAGTCATACACCTTCCATCTTAAAAAAGGGGTCCAGTTCCATAGGGGATACGGCGAAATGACATCGGCTGACGTGCTTTTCAGCTTTCAGAGGCAAAGCGATCCAGAGGTCGCGTCAATACACGCTGAAGCGCTTAACCTTGAAAACATAGAATCCATTGAGGCTCCGGACGATTACACCGTTGTCTTTGCCTTAAAAAAGCAGGATGTAGACTTCATAACGCGCGTTTCCCAGTTCCAGGCTATAATTCTTTCAAAGGCCGCGGGGGAAGAGCTAGGAGTTTCTGGAATGGCTTCGACTCCGATAGGGACGGGTCCGTTTATGTTCGAAGAAGGGACTTTGGGGGTAAAGACCGAAGCTGTGAAGTTTCCTGAATTTTGGGGAGGAGAGCCCAAGATTGACCGGGTCGTGAACACCATTATAACTGACACGAACACCAACTACAGCGCGTTCGAGAACGACGAGCTGGACATCATCTTTGTGTATTACGCTGACAAAGTGAAAGAATACGTGGATAAAGGCTATATAGACTACTATATTCCAAGCAGGCAGCTGCTGTATGTGGGTGTGAATATGCAGTCGGAGCCATGGAATAATGAAAAAGTCCGCGAGGCGTTCTTTAAATCAATAGATCCGCAGTATTACATCGACTCGCTCTTTTATGGCAAGGAATCTTTTACAGGAGGCTATATACCTCCAAGTTGCAAGTACGCCCTGGTCGACTATCTGAAGCCGGACTTGGATCCTGAAGGGGCTAAGTCGCTTCTTTCCGACGCGGGCTTCACAGTTCCGATAAACACGACGCTTTGGACTGTAAATGACGACATAAGCCCTCCGCCCGCGCTTATCACCCAATCGCTCTTGTCCAAGGCAGGATTCAACACAGAGCTTCAGATGGTGGATTTCGGGGTGTTCATAGACAAAGTGAGATCCGGAGAAGCGGGCATGTGGCTTTTATACAACAGCACTCCGGTTACCTCTGACGAAACTATCTCCAGATATATGAGCGAGAAATATCCCGGCTCCAATTGGTGCGGGATAACAGACGCAACCTACGATGAACTTGTCTCAAAGGGCGTGGACGCTGACAGCGAAGACGAAAAGGCTGAATTCTTCAAGCAGGCTCAGAAGCGCCTCATAGATCTTCAAGTTCTTTATCCGGTATGCACATATGGCTACGATTTCATGGCTAAGCCAAATATTACAGGAATTGAAATGTGGGGAGATCACTGCATAAGGCTTAGAAACGCTGATATCAGTTAGAACGGGTAAAATAAGGGCTTCGGGGCGTTGAGGGATTTGCCCTCAGCGCTCCGGGTTAGGAGCGGCCTATGGCAACCTACATCATTAAGAGGCTTCTGGCGGCTTTGCCTACGATAGTCGGCGTTTTTGCCGCAGTGTTTTTCGTTATACGCATGATTCCAGGAGATCCGGCGTTATCAATGCTTGGGGCTGGGGCTACAGACTCCCAGATAGCGGTGTACAGGCAGAAGTACGGTTTGGACGAACCTCTTCCGGTGCAGTTTGCAATCGCTTTTAAAGGATTTGCGACAGGTGATCTGGGCGAGTCCATCTCCCTCAGGAAGCCGACGGCCGAGGCTATTATGGAGCGTTTGCCCAATACTGTAGAGCTTTCTCTTCTGGGCATAGCCATAGGCGCGGCGCTGGCAATCATCCTTGGAGTGGCGGCGGCGGTCAACAGGGGCTCATGGATTGACATGCTTCTAACCTCCATATCTACGCTTGGCATGTCGCTGCCCACTTTTTACATAGGACTGTGGGTGCTGATGATTTTCGCCATGAACCTGAAGATCATACCTGTCCTAAGCAACGCTTCGGATGTGCCTCACTGGAAGTCCCTTCTGGGTCCGCTAGTCACCATGGTCATAGGGGAGACTTCAATGCTGGCGAGAACCACGCGATCATCCATGCTTGAGATTTTCGACGAGGACTTCATCCGCACCGCGCGCGCGAAGGGCCTTGGGGAAAGGGCGATTCTCTTCAAGCACGCGTTGGGCAATGCCCTCATTCCAATAGTGACGGTAACAGGCTATAACCTTGCCACAGCTTTTGGCGGAGCGATAGTGCTCGAGTCGGTTTTTACAAGAAACGGAGTAGGGAAGCTTTTGATAGACGCTATAAACGCGCGTGATTATCCGCTTGTACAGGGCGCCGCTATTGTAATAGCAGTAATTATGATCTTTATCAATATTCTAACTGATGTCATATACGGTTTCATCGATCCCCGGATACGAGTCGCAGGGGATGACAGAAATTGAACTCATTTAAGAATATTCGCGCTTTGTTCCAAGTCTAGGCATAACTTTTCTCCAAGGACTTCTTTATATGCTGATTTGCATATGAAACTCCCTAGGCGCATATGCCTGCAAATCAGTAAATGCTTGCGGGCATAAGGAAGCGCTGATGTTGAAGCTGGATTATGAAGCTGCTCAATGGAATAACCAGCCCTGAAATTGTCAGCCGTTTTTCATCAGATGTTCATTTTCGGAGCTTGATTATCCATTGAGCGGGCAGAAATGCCGATATCAACCGCACTCGCCGCATAATCAAGCTAAAAAGGCAGTTTCCTATGAAAATCAGCATATATGCCGTGTTGCGGTCGAATGAGAGCCAAAATGCGCCGCTGTGATTTTGCTAACGGCTAATGGACATAGTCAAGCTCTAAAATTCGGAAGGAATTGATGCGCTCTATTATACGGATTTGCAGCCGAATGCTCCTATTTGCAGCTTTTGTTGCAGCCAAGCTATACCGATTTTCATCAAATGTTCCTTTTTGGGAGCTTGATTATCCATTGAGCGGTGCGACTGATATCGGCATTTCGTACTTCGCTGTACAATCAAGCTTCAAAAAAGGCGATTACATATGAAAATCAGCAATAGGAATTCTGCATATGCGAATCAGTATGCCTAGGACGCGTCCCAATTGACAGGGGGCGATTAAATGGCGGATTCCGGCGAAGATTTGCTTATCCGCTTTGAAGAGCTGACAAAGACTTTCAAGGTTTCCAGCAGAGGCTTCGGCAGCGAGCGCATTACAGCCGTTGATCACGTGAGCTTTTCCATAAGGCGTGGGGAGACATTTGGCCTTGTGGGGGAAAGCGGATGCGGAAAGAGCACCTTTTCAAAGATTGCGCTTCGTCTTGTGGAGGCAACCTCCGGCTCTGTTTTTTATGAAGGCAGGGACATCTACAAAATGCCATTCAGGCAGCTTCGCGAGATACGGCGGGATATGCAGGTGGTTTTTCAGGATCCATACGATTCGCTGAATCCCAGGCTGACCCTTGAGGAGCTTGCGGCAGAGCCGCTGAGAGTTCACAAGCAGGGCGGAAAAGCCGCCAGAAGGGAGCGCGTGGAGAGCCTGTTCAATGATGTGGGGCTTCCGACAAGCATTATGGGCAGGTATCCGCATCAGCTTTCCGGAGGCCAGCGCCAGAGGCTCTGCATCGCGAGAACGCTGGCGCTTTCGCCGAAATTCATTATACTGGACGAGGCGGTCTCCGCTCTTGATGTTTCCATTCAAGCGCAAATACTGAACCTTCTTCAGGATCTCAAGAAGCAGTTCAACTTGACATATCTGTTCATCTCGCATAACTTGTCGGTTGTCAAGTTCGCCTCAGATCGGATAGGAGTCATGTATTTCGGTCGAATTATTGAGATAGCGGAAAAAAGGGAGCTTTTTTCAAATGTGCTCCATCCATATACCTATGCCTTGCTTTCAGCCATTCCTGGAGCTGGCTTGGAAGCCGAAAAGAGGAGGGCTTTGATGCAAGCCGGAGCTCCCAGCATATTCAATGCGCCGAAGGGCTGCGCCTTTTCCTCCAGGTGTCCGTGGAGCAAGGATATGTGCGGCAAGGAGCCTCCGACGCTTAAGGATATGGGAGGCGGCCACTGCGCCGCATGCCATTTTGCGGGAGAGCTCGAACTTAATCTGGGACTTTAGCGGCGCCCCGCAAGTTGGACCTAATAATGGGTAAAGTGATGGATAAGCGCATATCTACGCGCTAAATGGAGGGAAGGCCGGGAAGATGCTTAAAAACAAGCATATACTTGCGGGCGGCGCCATTATCGCCGTCATGATCTTCATAGCCATAGCGGCGCCTTTGCTGACGAGCTACGATTTCAGCGAGCTGGATTTTGCCAGCAAGAACAAGCCGCCGGCTGCGGATCATGTTATGGGCACGGATCAATACGGAAGAGACGTATGGAGCAGGATAGCCTACGGCGCCAGAGTGTCGCTTACGGTATCTCTTGCCGCAGTTCTAATTGCCATTGTGTGCGGAAGCTTTCTTGGGGTGGTTTCCGGATATCTAAAAGGCAAGTTCGACTTCATAATGGGGCGGCTGATTGACATTATGATGGCATTCCCAGCAATACTTCTTTCCCTTATAATTGGAGCGGCTCTTGGGGCGTCTATACGCAACATGTGCTTTTCAATAGGCATTCCTCTAATCCCGATTTTTTACAGGGTTGCGCGCGGCGCAGCTTTCAGCGTCGCCGACAGGACCTTTGTAATGGCTTCCCGCTCGATAGGCTCAAGCGGCGTTAGAATCATGATATGGCACATACTTCCCAATGTCCTTCCGCAGGTGTTTGTAGTCCTGTCAATGGGAATGGGCGGCTCAATCCTGGCGGAGGCGTCGCTAGGCTTTCTGGGCTTGGGCATTCCGCAGCCTACCCCGTCATGGGGGCTTATTGTAAATGAAGGCAAGGCTTTCATGTTCACTGCGCCATGGACTACAGCCTTTTCCGGCCTTTTCATTGCTTTAACGATTTTGGGTTTCAACCTGCTTGGGGATGGACTCAGGGATCATCTGGATCCTAAGCTTAGAACCCTGAGCGCTTGATCATAGGGAGCGCTTAAGGCTGCCATTAAGAGAGAAATCAACAGCAGGAGGGGGTGAGCTTCTTGAATCGGAAAAATGGCGAGTCCGAGCCTTTATTGGACATTCGGGGTTTGGATGTTAGATTCCCCCTAAAAGGAGGCTCTTTCATTCATGCGGTAAACGGGGTAGACATAAGCGTTGGAGAAGGGGAATTGCTTGGAGTCGTTGGAGAGAGCGGATGCGGAAAAAGCGTAGCTTTTTCAAGCGTAATGCGCCTTATTAAAACTCCTCCCGCAATTACTAGGGGTCAGATTCTCTTTCAGGGAAGAGATGTGCTGAAGATGGAGCAGGCAGAGCTTAGAAAGATGCGCGGCAAAGACATAACGATGATTTTCCAGGAACCCATGACAAGCTTGAACCCAGTTATGAGAATTGGAAGCCAGATTATAGAGACGCTTCTCATACATGAGGGAATATCCAAAGCGGAAGCTGAAAAGAGGACGCTTGAATACTTCGATTTGGTCGAGATCCCTGACGCCAAAAGAAGGCTTTGGTACTATCCGCATCAGCTTTCCGGAGGGCTTAGGCAGAGGGTTATGATAGCGATGGCCCTTGCCTGCAGCCCCAAGTTGCTTTTGGCGGATGAACCCACAACTGCGCTTGATGTCACCATTCAAGCGCAGATACTGGATCTGTTGGAGAGGCTTCAAAAAAAGACAGGCATGAGCATAGTGCTTATAACGCATGATTTGAGCATTATTGAGGAAACCGCGACAAGGGTGGCTGTATTCTATGCGGGGCGGGTAGTGGAGCAGGCCGGCGCCGAAGAAATTTTCAAAAACCCGCAACATCCGTATACTATCGGGTTATTAGGATGCATACCAACAATTAGAACTGAAGCGGAGCGCCTCTACGTTATAGAAGGAAGCATTCCTGATCCGGCAAATTTCCCCTCCGGATGCCCTTTTCACCCGCGCTGCAGGTATGCGGATGAAAAATGCCGTGAAGCGGCCCCTGAAAGAAATTTCGTAAAGGAAGGCCACTGCTCCTCATGCCATCGCGCAGGATCATTTTAGGTTTGGCAGCTTCTTAAGCGCAACCTGCTTAAGTCAATCTATACCAATTTGCAGTTAAATGTACCGATTTTGGAGCTATACCGCTTTTCATCAAATGTTTCCTTTTTTGGAGCTTGATTATCCATTGAATGGTGCGAAATGCCGAAATCGGCATTTTGCACTCGCTGTATAATCAAGCTCCAAAAAAGCAATTTTCTATGAAAAACAGTATAGATTATCCATAGAGGCACTGTATAATCTAGCTCCAAAATCGGAACTTTCATATGCAAATCATTATATACCGCTTTTCATCAAATGTTTCTTTTTTGGAGCTTGATTATCCATTGAATGGTGCGAAATGCCGAAATCGGCATTTTGCACTCGCTGTATAATCAAGCTCCAAAAAAGGTAATTTTATATGAAAAGCAGTATAAATAGGAGCTTTGACTGCAGATCGGCATATTTCTGAACGCATCCATATTGGAGGTATGATTGTGGCAGACAGAATCATCACTACAGTGCTGGGCGATATCAAGGAGGATCGGCTTGGCGTTGCGTCGATGCAAGATCACATCATGTACGACGGAAGGGCAGAGGCTCTCCGATTGAGGAAGAATCTCCCGCAGAGCAAGCTTCCTATTGGGGAGAATGACAAAGTATCGCTGGAGAATGTCGGAATTCTTCATCGAAACGCAATGCTTGCGTGGGATGCTTTCTTGCAGGCGGATGAATCTGCTATGGAGCGGGAAGTCTCCCTTTTTAAAAAAGCGGGCGGAGACTCTATACTTGATGTTAGCGTCATAGGAAATCGAATTGGAACTTGCGCTGGGATTTCCAGAAAAACTGGAGTGAACGTAATAGCCTCAACCGGATTCTCATCTTCAGACTCTTGGCCTGAAAGCCTGCTTGGGTTGGAAATTGGAGATTTCCTTGGCATTATGCTGCGTGAGATAGAAGAGGGAATTGAAGGTTCCACGGTAAAGCCCGGCCATTTGCATATCGACATGGCAGTTTATGGCGGGGATGAAGAAAAAGCTTTGCGGGCGGCTGCTCGCGCGCAGGCTCTGACTGGACTCTCTCTCTCCGTATCCCCTGCGGATTTTTCTAAATCGCCAGAGATCCTTAATATTATTAAAGAAGAAGGCGCCTCGCTTTCGCGTGTCCTGATAGGAAGCGCGACATTTGCCAGAAAGCCAAGCTTTGCCAGGGTAATCCGTCATCCGCAGGAGTACGGGGTTTGCATAGAATCTGCTAAAGCTGTGCTTGACGCAGGCGCGAATATCGCAAAGCCATTTGAAAATACAATGGGCTTCGAGTTAGCGGGAGATTATGATGCGGGAGATTGGGCGGAAATGAGCGGATTGGCGGCTCTTGTAAATCAAGGCTACGCAAGGCAGATAGTTCTTGGGAATAATTGCCGAGGCGCTATTATGCTTCATAATTCCGGAGGCGAGGGATTTTGCAGGCTTATGTATTATTCTATTCCAATGCTCCGAAATGCCGCGGGGATATCCGATTACGCGATTCGACAGATGACTGAGCTAAATCCGGCAAGGATTCTCAGCCGCGCTCTAAATTAAACAGAACTCCTGACTGGAGGCGATGTGATGAAAAAGGCGATAACTGTCCTAGGGCCGGTGGATCCAGAAGAGCTGGGCTTTACATCCATGCATGAGCATGTGTCTTTTCAAGGCGCTGTTCTTGCCAGGAGGCTGCGGGCCCAGGTGCCTGAGACGATTCTGCCGGTGCGGGAAAATGATGCCGTTTGCTTGGAAAATGTAGGCATTCTTTTAAAAAACTCCATTATGGCTTGGGATGCGCTGATTCAAGACGATGAAGAGGTCATGGCCGGAGAATGCGAGGATTACAAGGCGACAGGCGGAGATTCAATGGTAGAGGTCAGCGTGCCGGGAATCCAGCTTGACACAGCCATGATAAAGAGGATTTCTGAAAGAGCGGGAGTCCATATCATAGCTTCGACCGGATTTTATACATGGGACTCATGGCCGGAGCGCTTCTTGAACCTGGGCGTCTCAGACTATAAAAGGCATATGGCGGAGGAGATTAGGTACGGAATATCGGGTACGGATGTGAAGCCGGGGAGCTTGAAGATAGCGCTTGAAGACTTGAATCAAATGGAAGAGAACGCCCTGAGGGCCGCCGCCCAGTTGTGCGGTGAGACAAACCTTCCCCTTACGATTCATCCCTGCTCCAAGCCGGGTGGAAACCGCTTGCAGGTCGTCGAAATACTGAAGGAGGAAGGCGTTGACTTGGGGCGCGTTGTATTTGCGCATACAAGCGTGCAGGAGCGTCCGGCATCATATAATGATCTGATTTATCACCCTGAGCTTTTGAAAATGAACACTGACATGGCTGAACGCATAATGTCTCAGGGCGCCAACTGCTGTTTCGAATTCTGCAACCCCTTGGGCTTTGAAATGATGCACAGGCCCAAATACGGGGACTATCTTCAGATGGCGGGAATAGTCCGCTTGCTGGAAGCGGGGTGGGCCAAGCAGATGGTGCTTGGAAATGACGTCTGCGGCCGCACAATGCTAAGA
This sequence comes from Clostridiales bacterium, assembly GCA_031269465.1. Lineage (GTDB taxonomy): Bacteria > Bacillota > Clostridia > Lachnospirales > WQUN01 > JAISWZ01. The sequence goes on from JAISZB010000194.1 coordinate 13,015, forward strand.
AGAGGCGGCGCGCTTGGGTATATGCGGCTGACATCATTTGTGATTCCGTCGCTTCGCGAGGCGGGAGGCATTAAGGAAAGCGATATCCGGCAGATGATGGTGCTGAATCCTGCGCGGATAATGGCAGTAGATTATTGATGAAATAGCCAAGGGGTGGGAACTCCCGCTTCCTTGGCTATTTTTCCGGCCTTTGGCCGCGATTGAGATGAATCCCCAATTAATCGCAGCTTATTTTTTTCTCCTCTTCGATTTTGGGAGAAGACATTTTATTGAGCATGCCAACCATTGCGAAATTAAGGAATGTTGTCACGGCAATCAACAAGATAGCTCCAAAAACTACCCATGAGCTGATGTTGTTGTTGATTGAGAATGTGGATATTCCGACAACCATTAATAATCTGCCTTCTAGAGTGACATCCGTAGGTACCCAGCGGTAAAACACCCTGACTGTCCTGGGAGCGGAGTCAGGGGGGTTGAAGTACAGATTAAGCTCGCCGTAAAGGCTTAGCTGTATAGCTTCGTGGAAGTCATCATATTCTAGAGGACTAAAGGTAATAGAATAGGATGGCTCGCTTGTTGTAAGAATCTCAAGCCTGTCATTGTATAAAGCCGCAAAGGTCATCGGGAGCCTGTCAATCTCCTCGCATGATCTTATCAAAGTTTCTCTGTAGTAATCATATTCTGTCTCCCAATCGTCATCTTTTGCAATGAAATAATCCGTATGATCTGCAAGCAAATCGACTAGCGCTTTTTTCTCCATGAACTTTTCGCTTAAAAGCTGGTTTTGCAGTTCATTGAAAGCATAGCGGAAAAACATGCTGAAAGCTATCATAAGGACTATTGGAAGTAAAAATAGGTACTTTTTACTTTCTTTCAGGCGATCGATCATATCATGCCTCCTCTTGGCATCAGCCCTGCTGTTCGTTCCAGGCAGCAAAGAATTCAGGCTCGCCGGTTCCGATGCGCATGATCTTCCCGCTTGATTAATGGAGATCAAGCAACAAGCTATCATTATAACGACGATGTGTGTCAGCAGCGCCTATTCTGCATCTTCAATAGACCTTGCAAGTCAATTGGAGGCTGCGCTTCATGCATTTCAATGCACATTGTCTGATATTATTGCACAACGGTATATAATCCAGTATATGACGCTTGTACTTGATTGGTTCTTTTACAAAGCGTTTCGCTCGCAAAATAGAATATCTGAATCAAGCCAAAGCCAGAAATTCGCCTGATGCGTTGGAAAGCTGGAATTTTCTTTGTGGAGGGCGATGATGAACGGGGTTCGCGCTGGAAGATGACGGCGTATATACTGATTTGCGTATGAAACTGCCCATTATGAAGTTTGGCTGTACAGCGAACGCGATTTGCTGATATTTGTCGCACCTTGAAAGTGGACGTTCAAGTTCCTAGGCTCATTTGCCTGCGCATCTGCATAAAGAAAAGGCCCCTAGGACGAAAAATGTCAAGAGGTGGAAGATATTTCTATGGAGGATGTATATTGTAAATTTAGTAGCTTCGATATATAATGCTCTAGTCCGTTCAATATTATAAGGCTAAGAAAAATCGACATTGATTTGATTAACGAGCAAGTTTAAAATTAAGCCAAAACTTGCTCTGCATTTTGCAGATTTAGAAAAAGCAACGCGAAGGAGCCGATCCAGTTAGGCAGGCTAAAGAGGATTGCTCGAAATCGACAAGATGATTTCCGCTCTGCTTAAGGTTCAAAGGGCAAAGACCTTTTACCATCTCTCCGTTACCGCCGTCAGACCACAAAAAAATCTTATGACTGGGAAATTTTTGTGGCCTGACATTCCACGTATCCGCAAATCCTTGTATTTACAAGCTCCGCAAGGCTTGCGGATTTTTTGTGCTCTGATCGGGGGACTGATAACCACTGCCGCCCGGACTGGTAAGTATGCACGTCCAACTCCTTTTTAGCTTTTGTCATCGTCTTCGGGTGGCGGCCGGCCAATTCGAATACCGCCAATTCCAACTCGACGGATAACATAGATTCACCGCCGTCGTTCGCCTGGGGAGTCGGACGGCTTCTCGGAGATCAGAGGTTAAATGCATCGGACTGATGGCAGATCTCCCCGTCTTTTATAGTCATCTGAACTAAATTAATTCCGAATCGATAAATGATATAGTCAAGATCTGGAGCGTCCCAAAGTACAAGATCCGCACGTTTGCCTATTTCCACGCTTCCTGATTCTTCAGCCCTGCAAAGGGCGGCGGCGCCGTTTAAAGTCGCCGCAGCAAGAACTTCCGAAGGGGACATGCCGCATTTGATTGAGGCGAGCGTCATTGCGAAATTGATGTTAGGGCTGGGACACGAGCCTGGATTGAAGTCTGTCGCTACTGCTACCGCAACTCCTTCGTCAATCATCTTTCTGGCGCGCGCATATGGCTTGCCCAAGTAGAATGAAGTGCCTGGGAGAATCGTTGCGATTACCTTCTTATCAGCCAAGGCTTTGATTCCCGCGTCGGAGGCGGCTATAAGATGCTCCGCCGAGATTAAGCCCAGTTCGGCGGCAAGTTCCGCGCCGCCGCTGGATTCCAGTTCATCCGCGTGGATCTTGAGCTTAAAGCCGAGCTCCCTGGCGCGGACAAGCATTTTCCTGCTCTGGCTGGCGCTAAACGCTCCAGGTTCGCAGAAAACGTCGCAGAATTCGGCTAAGCCGAGCCTTGCCACCTCGGGCAGAGCCTCGCTTAAAATGAAAGAGACGTAATCGGAGCTTGAGGAAAACTCTAAAGGTACGGCGTGCGCGCCAAGATAAGTCGGAACTACAGAAGCCTTTTGAGAAATATTAAGATCCCTCGCCGCTTCAAGTTGCTTTACTTCAGTTTCCAAATCCAATCCATATCCGCTTTTCGCCTCTACTGCAGTGACTCCAAATCCCATCATCTGCTTGAGCGTCTTTTCGGCTTTCATAGTCAATTCGCCCTTTGAGGCTCTGCGGGTTTGAGCCGCCGTATCCAGTATTCCTCCGCCTCGCTTCAAGATATCCATGTAGGAGGCGCCGGCAAGCTTCATTGACAGCTCTTTCTGGCGCCATCCTCCAAAGATCAGATGGGTATGGGAGTCGACTAAGCCTGGGGTCGCCAGAGCGCCTCGAGCGTCGATTTCGATCTTGCCGCAAAACGGCGGGCCGCCCTTTCCTATATAGGCGAATTTTCCGCCTTCAATGCCTATTGCGGCATCGTCAAGAAACCGTATTTCGCCCTGCTCCTGGCCGGCTTTTGCGGATCTTCCTTCAGGCGTCGCCAAAGTCCTTATGTTTTTGATGACCAGATCCATCATGGCATGTGCCTCTTAACCGCTTCTTCAACTAAAGCGTCGTCTGCTATGGCAGGCAAGGTTATCCGACCTTTGCCGCTTTGGTTGTACTTGGCGGACACTTCGATTGATCCGCTGTTTCTTGCCCAAGAGCGCCTGGCTACTCCGCCCATCACATCCCACATCATGGCGGATTCAATAATGTCTGAGGCTCGCTCGCTTCCGTCAAGAACCATCCCAAACCCGCCGTTTATGGCTTTGCCGATGCCGACCCCGCCTCCGTTGTGAAGCGCCGCAAGGCTCATGCCCCTGGCGCAGTTTCCGGCGAAGCATTGCACCGCCATATCGGCCATTACATTGGATCCATCGCGGATGTTAGAGGTTTCCCTGAATGGCGAATCGGTTCCAGAGACGTCGTGGTGATCTCTTCCCAGCATGATGGGGCCTATCTCGCCTTTTCTAATCATCTCGTTGAACTTGAGGGCGATTTTCGTTCTGCCTTGCGCGTCTTGGTAAAGTATGCGGCACTGGGTTCCGACTACCAGATTGTTTTTTTCAGCGTCCTTGATCCAAAGCCAGTTGTCTCTATCCTGAGCCCGCCCTGACGCATCTATGCAGTCCATAGCGGCCTTGTCCGTTTTTCTCAGATCTTCCGGATCCCCGCTCAAGCAGCACCACCTGAAGGGGCCGTATCCGTAATCGAAAAGCTCTGGCCCCATTATGTCCTCTACATAGCTTGGGAAGATGAAGCCGTCTTTATCGTCAATGCCGTTTCGGGATATTTCCTTGACCCCTGAATCGTAGACGGCTTTTAAAAAGCTGTTGCCATAGTCAAAGAAATATGAGCCCATTGATGCCAGCTTTTTAATCGCCTCATAATGCCTTCTCAATGATCTGTCGACCTCTCTTTTGAATCTGTCTTGATCCTCCGCGAGCATCCTTGTTCTTTCAGAAAAGGTGATGCCCTGAGGACAGTAGCCGCCGCTGTAGACGTTGTGGCAGGAGGTCTGATCAGACAAGAGTGGAATCTCAATGCCGTGCGATGCGGCGTATTCCAGGAGATCTACTATATTTCCATGGTAGGCGATGGATTTAGGGGCTTTTTCTTTTACGGCCTTCAGGGCGAAAGTGAATGACTCCTCCAGATCATCAGAAACTTCAGACACCCAGCCTTGCTTAAGGCGTGTTTCAATTCTGGAATAATCCACCTCAGCGATGATTCCCACTCCCCCTGCAATTTCCACAGCCTTTGGCTGAGCTCCGCTCATGCCGCCTAAGCCGCTCGTCACAAACAAAATGCCTGCCAAATTGCCGTCGGCGGGTATTTTGAGGCGCTTTCTCCCTGCGTTTAAAATAGTGTTGTAGGTTCCATGCACTATTCCTTGCGGCCCAATATACATCCAACCGCCCGCAGTCATCTGGCCGTAGTTAGCAACTCCCATCTCCTGCGCGATTTCCCAGTCATGCGCATTATCATACATCCCAACCATAAGGGCGTTAGTTATTATGGCGCGAGGGGCGTCAAGCCTGGAAGGGAACAAGCCCAAAGGATGCCCGGATTCCATGACCAGGGTCTGATCTTTGGTTAAAACCTCCAGATACTTTTTGACCAGGCGGTACTGCATCCAGTTTTGAAAAACGCTGCCCGTCTCGCCGTAAGTGACCAGTTCGTAGGGGTATAGGGCGGTTTCAAAATCCAAGTTGTTGTCTATCATAACTTGGAATGCCCGGCCTTCCAGGCAGGATCCCTTGTAATCTCCTACAGGCCTGCCCCATATCCGGCCTGGCGGCCGGAAGCGGTAGCCGTAGATGCGGCCGAAGGTCTTAAGCTCTTCCATGAACTCATTCGCCAACTTGCCATGCAGGCTTTCTGGTATATATCTCAAAGCATTCTTAAGCGCAGTCTTCGCCTGCTCTTTGGAAAGATGGAACCCCCTGCTGGGCGCCCTCCGGATTCCGGGTTCGAATTCGGGGCTCTCAGGAAGGGATTCGTCCAGCTTTATTGACATGCATTCAAATATCTCACTATTGTTCATACTGTTGAGGCTTTTGGAGAAATAAAGCGCGTTGCAGGATCTGACCTTTCATTCTTCATAGTGGGATTCTAAATCCTTACCGACGATTTGCGGCCAAATGCATCGACTGCGGAGCTTGAGAGTCCATAGAGCGATGCGAAATGCCGATATCAATCGCGCTCGCTGTATAATCAAGCTCCAAAACCGGAACTTTCAGATGCAAATCGTAAACCTCCAGAGCAGGCGGCTCTATATGCAAATCAGTATATCCTCCGGGAGCCGGAAAAAGAATGAATTCGTCTCAAGGCCTGAAAGTGCGCTCCATCCGGAAGCCATTCCTCCTTTTATATTATTGCTTTTGAATGGGCACATGAAGTATTGCAGGTTATGTCGATTTGCAGTCAAATGCAACTTTTTGGAGCTTGACTATACAGTTAGTGAGAAATGCCGATCGGCATTTCGTACCGTTCTATGGACAGTCATGCTCCAAAATCTGTACGTTTGACTGCAAATCGGTATCGGCGCGACATATCGGCAAATCGCACTCGCTGTACAGACAAGCTCCCATACAAGCAGTTCATATGAAAATATACATAGATGATTATTTCTCTAAGGCTACTAAACTATTCCATTTGAAGCAAGCGATTTTCTATAATCTGCTTTTCAGAGTCGAAATTTTCTATTTGAAGGTAGTAGGCCGCAACATCAAGAAGCGCCTTAGAAGGTGACAAGCCTATAAGTTCGCTTCCTATAATGCTTACGCCCCAACGCTTTGCCTCAGCTCTTACGGCTTCCTGCACGCGGTAGAGCGGAGTGGCCTCGAAATTTACCATATTCATGGAGACTTGGGCGGTATTTCGCTCCGTCAGCATGATCCCTATGGCCTTGCAGAATGCGTAGCCTCCGCTTGAGCCGCGCACGGCCTTTGCTATGGCCTTTGCTATGGACAGATCTGAAGTGCTCAGATTTATGTTGTACGCTATCAGCGGCATGCGGGCGCCAACTGCAGTCACTCCTGCGGTGCTGTGGATTTCGCGCTTTCCAAAATCCGGAGCCCAGGAGGGTTCCAGAAGCTTTTTCGGCATTCCTTCGAACTGGCCTTTGCGCACATTTGAAAGATCCTTCCTATCCGGGCATGACGCCGAGAGTTCGTATAGGAACACAGGTATTTTAAGTTCATTCCAGATGCGCGAAGCCACTGCCTTTGACATTTCTATGCATTCAGCCATACCCGCGCCTTTGACGGGTATGAAGGGGATTACGTCCGTCGCGCCCATGCGGGGATGCTCCCCGGCATGGCAATTCAAGTCTATAAGCTCGCTTGCGAGCCGGCAAAGCCTGAAGGCCGCTTCGCCAAGTGATTCCAATTGCCCCAGGAGAGTGCAGACGCTCCTGTTATGGCTGGGATCCGAAGAGAAGTCAAGTAGCGCCGCGCCGGGTACGCTTGATGCCTCTCGAACGAGGGCGCTTATTATTTTCTCGTTTCTTCCTTCTGAAAAGTTTGGTATGCATTCAGCGATGATTTTAGCCAAAGCGTTATGCCGCAAGGCGCGGCAGAAGCGCGCTTTAGCGAGCGCCTCTTCAATAAAACGCGCCTTTTTGAAGCGGCTTCTCCTTTCTGCCGTTAAATTCCACGCATTATGTTGATGCGCAGTGGAAAGCATCGAATGGTGGTTGGAGCATATGCCGAGTTGCAGTCAAACGCACCTGTTTTGGAGCTTGACTGTCGGCTTTTACGGTGCGAAATGCCGATATCAATCGCGCTCGCTGGCTCGCTGCATAGCCGATCTCCAAGACAGGCGGTTTCATATGCAAATCTAACTATACCGCTTTTCATCAAATGTTCCTTTTTTGGAGCTTGATTATCCATTGAGGGTGCTAAATGCCGAATCGGCATTTAGCACTACCTGTATAATCAAGCTCCAAAAAAGGTAATTTTATATGAAAAGCAGTATACCTAAATGACGCCCAATTCACCTACAGCGCCCTCCACCGCTTCAAGGAGCGAATTGTCTGTAATAACCCCGCATACGGAGAGTATGTCGGGGGAGAGAACCCTGTCCTCATCAAGATGGGAGGAGACCGCGCGTATCGCGCGATGGGCGGCGGCAGTACCAACGCCCGGCGACAGCGGCGACAGAAAGTCTATTCCCTGGGCGGCCGCTATCATTTCAATAGCCATGACAAGCTTTACATTTTCAAGTATATCCCTTGCCTGCCTCGCGGCAATCGTTCCCATGCTCACATGATCCTCTTGGTTTGCTGATGTGGGGATGGAATCGGCGGAGGCCGGGTGCGCGAGGACTTTATTCTCTGAAACCAGAGACGCCGCCGTGTACTGAAGGATCATGAAGCCGGAGTTGACCCCTGGGTAAGCGGTGAGAAACATGGGGAGGTTTGAAAGGTTTATGTCCACCAGTCGGCTTACTCTGCGTTCCGAGATGTTTCCCAGCTCGGAGAGGGCTACCTTCAAATAGTCCATGACAAGGGCTATGGGTTGTCCATGAAAGTTTCCGCCGGATATGATCTCTCCTGTTTCAGGGATTACTATGGGATTGTCTGTTACGGCGTTCATCTCCGCGTCAACCGCTTCCAGAGTGCGTCGCAACGCGTCCTTGGACGCGCCGTGAACCTGGGGTATGCAGCGTATCGAATAAGCATCCTGAACTTTTTCGCAATTTGCATGATTTTTTATGATAGGGCTTGAATCTGTAAGGGACAGGACGTTTTTGGAAGTCGTCATCTGGCCTTTGTGAGCTCGAATCATGGATATGCGAGGGTCGAAGGCTGTTCTCGTGCCTTGGAGGGCTTCAAGGGACATGGATGCCGCTATGTCTGAGACTTTCATCAGATGCTTCGCGTCGAAGCAGACTAGGGCTGCTACTGCGGTCATGGCCTGGGTGCCGTTTATCAAAGCAAGGCCTTCTTTGCCGGCAAGGCGGACAGGCTTAAGTCCAGCCCGGGCAAGAGCCTTTGATCCAGGAACCTCTCTGCCATCGACTACGGCGCTGCCTTCACCCAGAAGAACCGAAGCCATGTGGGCAAGCGGAGCCAAATCTCCGCTTGCGCCCACTGATCCCTTACAGGGGATTACAGGATAGACGTCATTGTTTAGCATGTCGGCCAGGCTTTGGACGGTTGAGGCTCGGATGCCTGAATATCCCGCCGCCAGGGAGTTTATCCGCAAAAGCATGATAGCCCTTGCGACGTCTTCGGGAAATCTATCGCCAACTCCGGCGCAGTGGCTCAAAATGAGGTTGCGCTGCAACTCTTCCCGCTTGTCGTGGGGGATGAAAATTCTGCTGAGCTCTCCGAATCCCGTGCTTACTCCGTAGACAGCTTCATTTGAGTCCAAAATCTTGTCAATCCAGCCCCGGCTGGCGTTCATTCTCTGGATCGCGTTCTCGGAGAGAAATACCCGCTCGCGATTTCTTGCAACTCGGGAAAGTGTATCTATTGTCAAAGGCGCATCCCCGATTGGAAGCATTTTTGTCATCACACTTGTTATGCGGCGGATACCCCTGTCTTTAGGCATGGGGAGGAAGCCGCACGCCCCTTTCCGTCAATATTGCATTGCGCTTCTCTAAAGGCTTGAGTTTTTTGCAGCCGGTTCCCGCAGGCGGCTTTGCTCCGTCCAGCGCGCGCGCCGAAGGCTCCGTTTGAGCGCCTCCCAAAAATGAATTCTGCCCGCCTGGCATTTGAACTCTGTCGAACAGCTGAAAGCCTTGCACATATTTGGGAGACTGATTCTGCTTCACCTCTCCGCCTTCCTTTGCGCTGTTATACCGCTTTTCATCAAATGTTCCTTTTTTGGAGCTTGACTGTCCGTTAAGCGGTGCGATTGATATCGGAATTTTGCACTCGCTGTATAATAAACAAAAAAACGCAATTTTATATGAAAAGCAGTATAGCGCATAATGCCCTATTTCTAGGGTAAGTCGTCCTTCGCCAATGTTATTCCAAGGTTTTATTGCTAAGCCCCTAGCTTTAGCTATGGGGTGATTGGCCTCCTTGATGAAGGCCGCCTTTTAGTTTTAAGAGCGGAAAATAAAGTTCTAAAAACGCTCTATAAAAGTATACCTTAGGACAAGGCAAAATTCCAGCTTTATTTCAAGCGGCTTGAGAAGGCCTTGCAGATGGGCCGATTTAAGATCTTGATCATCCGCTTGCACGCCCAAGATTCAGCACTTACCATGGCCATCAGCATGTCATATTTTAAAGACTTGAAATCGCGCTCAAAATGCTGTATATCTATAGTAGGGCATGTTAAGGCGCGCATTAAAAACCGTGCTCTTATACATATGGACTTGCGTTTGCAGTCAAATGCACCGATTTTGGAGCTTGACTGACCACTTTCAAGGTGAGACAGATTCGGCATTTCGCACTCGCTGTACAATCAAGCTAAAATCGGAACTTTAGTACGAAAGTGAGCGCAGGATTTTGTAAAATCAGCCGCTAAGATCTATTATTCCGACAATTTCCATCATTGGCGGTGATGCGTAGTGTCATAGAGGTTCATATGAGAATCTGTATAATCGCAGATTCTGACGGAGCCGGGAATAAAAGCCAGGCGGCGCATTGTCTCTGATGCAAGATTGACACGTGCGGGAAGGAAAATAATATGAAGCTGTTGAAAAAAGCAAAATGCAGATCCTTTTATAATCCAAGGCGCACAGGCGGCTCAAAACTGCATCCAAGCAGGTTCAGAAGCCCGTATGCCGCCAAGGAATCTTTCTGTGGCGAATATAGGATGACAACTGTTGAAAAGAAGGGGCATACGGGAAAACACCATGTGTTTATGCTTCATGGGGGAGCTTATCTTCTTGAAGCTTCATCGCAGCATCGGAGGATGGCGCAGAGGTTTGCGAACAATGCCCTGAGAGCTACCTGCATAGACTATCCTCTTGTGCCGGAGCATACTGCCGAGGTGACGGTGAGGGTGGTTGTCGAAGCCTATCTGCAGCTCAAGCGGCAATATCCAGATGACATTTTTCATGTTTTTGGGGACTCCGCCGGGGGCGGGCTTGCGGTTTCACTCCTTATGCAGCTTCGGGACATGGGGCTTCCTTTGCCGGAAAGCACGGCTCTTTCATCGCCATGGCTTGATGTGAGCATGAGCAATCCTGAAGCAAGGTATTTCGCCGATTTGGACATCTGCCTCCCATGGGAGGGCCTCATTTATGCGGGGCGGAAGTATGCGGGGTCTTTGGGGGCAGATTCTCCTCTTGTTTCGCCGATATTCGGCAGCATGGACAATTTGGGGAGCATTCTCATTTTCTACTCTTCAAAGGAGGCTCTGACGGCTGACTGCGAAAAATTTGCACGCTTTACTCCTGAAGGTACAAAGATAGTATCTTTCAAAGTGAACGGATTGTTCCATAATTTCGCCATGTATCCAGAACTCAGGCAAGGAAGGGAGGCCTTCAGGATTATGTTGGAATTCTTTTTGGGATCTGAAAACCTTAGCCCAATATACTGATTCGCAGATGAGAGTTCCGATTTTAGCTTCACTGTACAGCGAGTGCGATTGATATCGGCATTTCGCGCCGCACTATGGACAGTCAAGCTAAAATCGGTACATTTGACTGCGAATTGGCATATTTTGGAGTTTGACTGTACAGGATAAGCGAGCTCCAAAATAGATGCGTTTTACTGCAAATTTCTCCAGTTGTGATTTTTTAGTTTTATCTCCGGAAGGCGTTTCTCAAGCTCAGAAAGCCAGGCGCACCCCTCATTTTCTTAAATCCTTGTGTTTTTAAGAAGCTTTTCCTCGACCTCCAGGAGAGTCGGTATTGAGTCCGACGCGCCCTGCCTTGAAACTGCTATGGAGGCTGCGGCGGCAGCTTCCAGCATGGCTCTTGAACTTGGCTTTCCGCTTGAGACGCCAGCCAAGAAGTAGCCTGTAAAGGCGTCTCCGGCTGCCGTCGTGTCAACTGCATTGACTTTGAAAGCATCTTGCCTGAAGCTTTCTCGCGGGTCGGAGTACAAAGAGCCGTCGGCGCCGAGAGTCAAAACCACAGCCGCATGGGAAAACCTGATTCTCATGCTGTCCATGATCGCCTCTGGGGACTGTTCTCCCGTTAACTGTCTGCCCTCTAACTCGTTTATGAAAAAGAGCGCAACTTTGCTTAAATCGCATTTTTCTACCAGTGAATTGTAAGGAGATGGATTCAGGGCGATTTTAAGGCCAGAGAATGACGCTTTTTCAATCATCTCGTCCAGAAGGCTCACTTCATTTTGAAACAGAGCCCAGTCTCCTTTTTGAAAATTTTCGAATATATCGTCGATGCGCCATCTCTCGTTTGCTTGGTTTGCCCCTCCAAAAAGCACTATGCTGTTTTGTCCGTCTGCAGCCACCTGGATTATCGCGTTTCCGCTTCTTGAAGGGGATGCCCAGACATATCTTGCATCCACACCGTTTTCTTCAAGGGCTTTAATGAGGCAATCGCCGTCTGCGCCAATTGCGCCGGCATGGCATACCGCAGCTCCCGCCCGAGCGAGCGCAATCGACTGGTTAAGCCCTTTTCCTCCGCAGAATGCGTCGAGGTTGAGGGATGATATGGTTTCTCCCGGAAGGACTATATGATCCACCGAGTAGACATAATCAAGATTTAAGGAGCCGTAATTCAAAATCCTCAAGTATATCAGCGCCTTTCTTAAAATCAAGCATACCTTTCTCCCAGCTTTTATACCGACTTGCAGTCAAACAGCTTGAAAGCGCATAATGAAGTTTAAAAAAAGGCGCGTTGGCTGCTAATCCGTATAGATGCACTGCGCATTGCATGCCGCAGGAAATAAAACTCAAGCAGCGCAAAGCTTCTTTTTCCTGAAGCTTCTTTATTATAACTCCTTAAGCAAGCTAAGTCAAAATTCTAAGGGGAGCTATGCGTATGGTTCTTGACTCTAGTGCTGGATTCTACAATTTTCCAGTGGATTAATATGCTTCAAAAACAGCGCGTTTGACTGATAATCAGTATAATCGGAACTGTTCCGACGACTCTATTTGCATTATTCAAAAGAGCATAAAACCCTAGAAAAGTTCATAATTTAAGAGAATATATGTTTAATGCGGATAAATATGACGACATTATTGACAAAGCTATTCAAATGACAGTCACTTTGCAAACCGTCGGAATAACTATGTATAATGCAGCCCTAAAAACTGCAAGATGTCCGTTTGGCGACATATCTGCTAAAATCGCTGCGGGCAGTTTGCTCATTGGCATGCAATTTCAGTGAGATTCAGAAGGCTTCGGCTTGCCTTCATGACTCCTTGAATCTAAATAGCCGTTTTAATGGTTAATTGGGATGAAATAGCGCATACAGTCATATTATACCGCTGTACATTACCAGTAAGTTGCATTATAATAAGAGTAGATGTTACAGTGTTCTTCCTTCCTTATTCATCAATATTAGGAAATATATGACAGATATGCTCAAATTTTAGCTCAATTGCAATGAAAGAGCATAGCTTATTTACAAAAATCATGGAAAAGCTGTTTACTGTTTTCAAGTTAGTAAATAATGACGGAAAATTATCAACTTGCCTAATTTATTTTGTGAGCTTTGCACCTCAACTCACTCCTTTCCTTTTGCCGAAACGTTATTTCCCCAACTATACTGGTTTTCATAGGAAAAAAACGGTATGAGAACGCGTTCACAAATAACTTGGCCATGTTTCATTAATACTCAGCCGATAAGCCTGGGAATAGACGCGGGAAGCAAGATGATAGGAGTTTCAGCGACAACAAAGAAAGAAGAGCTGTACGCCGCCGAGGTGGAGCTGAGGATCGGCATAGTGGACCGAAGAGCTTTCAGGCGCGCAAGGCGCAATAGGAAGACAAGGCGCCGCCAGCCCCTCGCTTCAGCAACCGCGTCCGTTCAAAGCATAAGGGCTGGCTTGCTTCATCTATAGAAACAAGATCCAGACTCACATTATAATTGCATCCAGCGCATATAAGATACTGCCGCTCACAAAGACGATAATAGAGGTTGCCTCATTTGACATACAGAAAATCAAAAATCCAGATATATCTGGCGCCGAATATCAGCTAGGAGATCAACATGGTTTTGGAACGTGAGGGAATATGTCTTATTTCGCGACGGGCATGCGTGCCATGGCAGACTGCCTTTTTTTGTTGATTATACAGCGAGTGCAAAATGCAGGTACCAATCGCACCACTCAATGGATATCAACAAAAAAAGGAACATTTGATGAAGAGCGGCATAGAAAGCCAGAAATAGGAGGCGACGCTCCGAATAATCTGATAGCTCTATGCAAGACTTGCCATAGCGACTATCGGGATGCCGCTTTCATGGGCATCGGGATGCCGAAAGCGGCATCGGGATGCCGAAAGCGGCATCGGGATGCCGAAAGCGGCATCATGTCGGCAAGCTGAAGCTAAACCTAAAGCGCGGGCAATCGTTTCGCGACGCCGCATTCATGGGGATTATGCGCTGGTCCTTTTACAACAGGCTAAAGGAGGAATACCCGAATGTGAATACGGCATACGGCTATACCGCAAAGAACACGAGAGTCAGAAACGGCTTGGAAAAGGATCATGCGGCAGGCGCGAGGTGCACCGGCGGCAATCCAAAATCCATTCCCCTGGACGCAATCTATATGCAGAAAGACGCAACCGCCAGCTTCATAAGGCGACTATCAATAGGCGGAAAGAGGAAGCTGAACCAAGCTCCAAAATACATGCGTGGCTATCAGTTGTTCGGCAGGGTTCAAATGCCAGGCGGACGCAAAGAATTCATTTTCGGGAGGCGCTCAAGCGGAAGCTTCGACGCGCGCACGCTGGACGGCGAGAAGATATCCGCAGGCATAAGCTTCAAGAAGCTCCAGGAGAACTACTATTCTAACTGAAAGGGAGGATGTGTGGCTTCCTCCCCATGCCTAAAGGCGGAGGTCTCCGCCGCATAACATCGATGAAATAGCAGGCGCTGATTTTTTTGCCTGAGCCCTTTGATTCGAGAGTCAGGAGTCCTTGGCTTTACCACCGTCAAATATTGATTTCATCCACTCTCTATTTGCATGGATTGGGTTGGCGCCAGGGATCCAATGGAGTTAAATCAGGAATTCAATGTAAATTTCCAGAGAACTCTATAATCTCAAGTTTAGAAATCAGCAAATAAATGAAGTTTCTTTGACTCATCACCCCATACAAGAGATGCTGGCTCTTGGAAGGCCATTTTACTGATTTGCATATGAAAGTTACTATCTCGGCTTGACTGCATAAAGCTTCAAAATGCCTATATGCAGTTAAATGTACCGATTTTGGAGTTGGACTGTCCATCATGGCAATGAAAAATCAAGTTTCAGAATCGGAACTTTCATATTCAAATCAGTATATCTCATTCGACCGCAAATCGATATATTCAGTTGCCTTCCAAAGAGGAATCAGGTTTGACAAGGGTATGCTTGAAGCGTCATTTCGCTTTAAATGTCAAGAACGCGCTTTTATTGTTTCATCAGCCAAAAAGCCCCGAAGGCAGAGCGCTTCGCTGGGTTTGAACCTTTTGAGGGAGGCGGTGAAAACGATGATCACAAGAGCCAGGATCATCTGTTTGGGAGTATGCAGCGCGATGCTTGCCCTACTGTGTCTTGCGGCAGGCTGTACGGACTACTCCGGCGACATGGCGACGAAGACGGCAAACGCGTCAATTCCCGCAGGCTCTTCTCTTAATATGCTCCAAAACGGAGCAAGAAACAAGCAGCTTCACGTCTACATTCCCGTGCCTGAAGAAAAAATGCTGGAGGCTCAGGACTCAGAGAGGGGATTTACTGGATTCTGGTCAATTTCTTACAGCATTGACGGGGTGGTTCAAAGGACTGAGAATTACACCAACCCCAACGGGCAAGTTCTTGACGCAGTTCAATCGCTGGATCTTTTTGAGCCGGGGTCGATGCTTTTGGCATTTGAAGGCCTTAAGGAGGGCGAAGTTGAAGTTTTCGCATCTCTTATAAATGCGAACGATCCTGAAAAGACCAGCTTGGTTTCTGCGAAATACCTCATCAAAGTCTACAACGATTTGACAATGGAGCTTCTGGAATCCGCCATTTACTCAGATAGCCAGATTCCGGGCAAAGTGGTTCAGCTTCACTTGATTGCCCCAGCGCCTGAGGCTGAAATTGCTGAAATAAGAAATTTTAATGAAAACTTCCGCGAGGAATGGGTGATTAGCTACAGCAAAGAGGGCGTCATTGAAAGAACTTTTGAGCTGACGCATGCAAATGGAGAAGCGCTGGAGGACGAGAGCGATCTGGATTTGAGTATTCCCAGTTCTGTAATGTTTGCGTTTGTCGGCAAGAGTCCTGGAGATACTGAGGTATACATAAGTTGCATTGATCCATCCAAGCCTGACAACCCCTTAATTACCGCTATTTACAGAGTAAAGGTTTACGATGATCTCATGCTGGAGCTTCTGAAATATTCCATACAGGAAGACAAAAGCGTGAAGCAGCTTCACATTTTTCCGTTCGCTTCCATTGAAAGGGATGCTCAGGCAGCAAATACAAACTTCAAAGGCAAGTGGATACCCAGGTACAGCCAGGAAGGCATAGTAGAGCAAGCTGACCATATGACCGATGAGGACGGAAGAGAGCTTGGGCTTGATCAGCCGTCTATGGAGGCTCTGAATGAATTGGCGCTTTCGTTTGAAGGAGTTGCGCCCGGCATAATTGAATTGGCGCTGGACTACATAAATGAGTTTGATGTAGGGGGCCAGCCAATTGCAACTGCGCGTTACATTGTTCAGGTAAACGAAGATTTGACCTTGAGGATATTAGAATAAAGATGCATTGGAATAGAGATTCTTTGCAAGATTAAAAAAGTCCTCGAGCAGTACTGATTTGCAGCCAAATGCGCCTATTGTGCAGCTTGATGCTCTCAAGCAATAATATGAAACATCAATCAGCATAAATATCAATGAAAGCCATGAAAGCGCAACTGGAGGGGCAATGCCTGCGGTTGCGCTTTTTCATCCTAAAAATCTTGTGTCTTTAAACTCGAGCGGGACTGCCCTTTAGCTAGTGAATATATCCTCTACAGACATATCATCGAACAATACTTCGTGCCATTGAGTATAGTCAAACGGTTCCTTGATGAATAGGTAGATGAACGCTCTGCGTCCACCTCGCCAAATTTCTCAGCCAGCAGTTTCAAGCCACTAGATTTCAATCCGGTGTCAGTCATCGTTCTCACTCCATTCGTCCAAAAATTGTACAGGTTCAAACGAGCTTGATTCTACGGCTTTTGTACTTGAGCATACGCTTATCGGTAGTAATAATGTAGTCGCACCCAGCGTAAATCGCACATGCTATATTGGTACTGTAGGCTTGATGGACGCCGGTTAGCTGTATCTCTTTTCAAAATTCTCTATTTCTTCCAGCGGGGGCGCAAATTGCGTAGCTTTAGCTTGCCATGCCTCAATGCGCTCTCACCTTTCTTGATAAATATTGCGGCTACTTTCGACTGATAGCATGAAAGACCAAACTAGAGCGAGTTTCCCTTGGTCGATTTTGCTTTGGATATAGAGCTTTGCGCTCGCCTCCAGTTCGACTTTCTTTTGCGGTAAGTCGTCAAATGTCCTGTTGTATACTGCTTTTCATATAAACCCCTATGACGCTGCGCTTCACCGCCAAGGGTGAAAATATTAAGTCATTTGTGTATTTGAGGCATGGACAAATGTCCATAAAATGTATTTTCGTACTA
>JAISZB010000221.1 GCA_031269465.1 Clostridiales bacterium
AGACAGGCAAATAATGAAAAAAGAGCTGAATGCATTAAAAAAATCTTCTTTAGGATCTCTAAATCGAGAGCGTTTTGGCATCTGTAGAGCTTATGTTAAGGGCGTTAAACTGTCCTGCAGTTTGAACATAAACTGCCACCTGTCCTTCTAATTATTCAACATTAGGAGCCTTTAATTTCAATAAAATTCAATACTTATCCTAAAAAATGTTCTCATCGGATAAAATGGATTATTACAGATTGTCAAATAAACCGTTTTCGACTCCCCAGTGGAGCCTTATGGACATTGAAATTTCCTCCATGTCATCTGAAGACGACAAAAAATACTTGAATGAATAAGTAGTTTCGCCGCTTTTGCGGACTGTAGTTTGGAGTTCCATGCAGATGGATTTCAGCACCGCCCATTTGTCCGAGTTGTAGAAGCGCGAAATGTCGGTTGTCGCAAAATAGTTCCTTATAACGGTGGATCCGCCTCTTTCTGCATCCCAGCGGATGTACAGGATGCCGTCTTTCAATATCTCGGCACCCCCTGTTACGGCCTCTATTTCAACAGTAATGTCAAAATATGCCACGGCATCGCCGAAAATATGCCCTGCGTCGCCCTTGAGCGCCGCGACTCAGCCCGCCCCGGCTTCGATGGCGTTCTTGTCCGTCGCAATAAGCGCGTCCCATGCGGACATGGATCCCCGCGCGGCTTCGCCGACATGGTCGATCAGCACCGGAATCGCCACGGTTTCATTGGTTTTCTCGTGGATCAGCCCCTTGCGGGGACCGCGCCGATCCTGGAGTCGTACACGCTCAATATGTTGGCTTTCGCCGAGCTGCCCTTACCTGATCCGACATTTTCCTTTCCGTCACACGATATGCTCATTCTTTCTTCGAGGAAGGCGCTGCGGGCCGCGAGCAGGGCCTACACCTTGCCGGAGAGGAAGATGACGAGGCTATTGAGAATGTGTTGGTGTCGATTTATGAAATTGCATGATGTAACGTGTCGTCTATCGCGGAGCAATGGATCCCGACGGCAACAGGCCTGGCGACGTTGGCGGCAGCGAATCTTGCGAGGCCGCCCCATGAGTTCGCACCTAAAAAAAGGGCGAGCAGGGCAGCGACGAGCATGTCCGGGAGCTTGTGGACAACTTTAACGGCCTAGCGGGGATCCGGCACTTTCGCCGCCTCTTCGCGCAGATCCGACACGATCGCTTTAAAATCCGGATCGCCTTCCTCGAACTCGCCGGTCTCCGCCTCCTTCTCGAGTAGCTTCATAAGAGTCGGCACCGCAACGTTGCCGGCCTCGAGGGAGAATCTGAGCACCCTTTCTTGATCTCCACCGCGGCGTCTCCAGCGGCTCGGTTGACGCATGCGCCGCTCCGAACCCACCGATCGGCCTCCTTGCAGGAGAAAATATAGCCTGCATTGAGCTTGAACATTGCACCGCCTCCCTTTTTTATATGAATTGCCAGCATATAATATAAAATTCGGGGCGAATTTTCAACGGATACATTGTCCCTTGATATTCTAATCGACTATAGCAAGACGAATTTCGCACCTCAGGAAAATTCCATCCAACGTCTACCCAAACGGCACGCTTTAGAGCCAATATAGAGTTGGTCTAGAAAGAAGCAATAACTAAATGTCTAATTAGTCTACAGATTGATTAATGACTCCTAATGTGCATTTTTCGATCTAGCAGAAATATTTTCAATAGTCTATGCTTTTCAAGTATATTGATCTGAATTGCAACTACAATTCAGGCTTTGCTGCTTGGATTGTTATACACTTTTTACAATTAATTAAGTCTGATTTCAAAAGTCACGTTTACATTGTTAGATATTTTGTGATTTTTAAAAATGCACATTAGGAGTTAATGATATTTTTTCATTCGAATAGCCTGCTCCAAGACCGGAACATTTGCCTGCAAATCGTCAAATCATCAAAGGATTCATTGTTTGGAAAGCATATTTAAGCTGACTCATCAGTGTTGATGCAAAGGGAGCTATGGGCATGAAGAACAAGCTTCGAATCATATGCTTATCAATCGTCGCTGTTTATCTGGCGGCTGTCATCGGCATTACGATATATTCGCGGACTGTCCATATAAAAAGGTTGCCGGGAGCGAAATTGGCGGTGGTTGAGCCTGGCGCACTGCCATATGAGTATAAAGGGCAGGCTTTAATAGAAAATGGGACGGCAACGCTTTTTATCGATATAGGAAAAGATTACTTTCCATCAGAGCTTTTTACGAAGGGTAGCCGGCTAAGCATTTCAGATGGAGCCTCTACAGTTGCGGCCAGGCTCAAGTCAAGGGAAATGAGCGGGGGCAAGCTGAAGCTTGCGTTTGAATCTGACGCGGAGTTTCCAGAAGGCGCCGCCGTGACAGTCGGCATGCGGACGGATCAGGAGTTCCCTTATACGCTGCCATATTCCGCGGTAAGCCTGGAGGGAGAACTGGCATTCGTCAATATGGTCAAGCAAGTCGACGGGCCTTGGGGCAAGGAATATACTATCCTGAGGCGAAGCGTGGACATATGGCCGAAGGATGGCAGAAGCGAAAGAGTGCTGGCTCCTAACGCCGGAGATTTGAAAATGCCTTTGGCGCTGAACCTTGAAGCCGCTTATGACGGGATGGCTGTAAGGCTTGAAAGATGACGCCTGGCTTATTTCCCCTTGAAGGCATAGCCATGCTTTCATTTTTTAGGAAATGAAACGGGCCTTAAGAAGTGTTATAATGGCATGCATGAAAGGTGAGAAGAATGACAATGGAAAAATGTCTGCTGAAATGCCTCGCTGCGCTTGCATTGATCTTAAGTGCGATAGGCTGCGGCGCAGACGCGCAGAATGAGATCTATGAAGAAAGCATGCGCAAAATAGAGGCGAGGCAGCCTGAGGACGCGAAAGAGGACCCTGCGGGGGCAGTGATCAAATACTGGTCGCTGTTTCCCTTGGAGACGGACGGAAGCATGAAGAGGCTTGTCTCAGAGTTCAAAGGGATCCATCCGAATATTGAGTTTGAGAGCGCTTCAGTTGCCTACAATGGAAGCCTTCAATACGGGGACGTCTTCAGCGCCGATTTTTATGAAAGGCAGATATCCAACCTGGAGCTGCTGATTTTAAGCGGCGACGCTCCGGACGTTATTCAGGAGCCCAGGCTTCTGAAATACGGCAAATATGTTAAAAACGGCTATTTTGCTGATTTCAAAGAGCTGATGGATGATGACGCGTCGTTTAGCGCGGATGGCTACTATTCAAACATCCTTTCCGCAAAGGAGACGGGTGGAAAGCTTTACGCCTTTCCGGCCTCTATAGAGCCGTGCTACGCAATGATCAACAAGGCTGCGGCTGATTCCGCAGGCATAGATGTAGCAGGCGCCCGTCAAGCGACAATATATCAGCTTCTTGACTGGTATGGCGCCTTCAGGGCTTCAAACCCAGACATCCCAGCCGTACAAGCGGCATATTACAATGCTTTGGCTAAAGACAGCGAAAAATATAAGAACTGGAGATTCTCCGAGCTGCTGGAAAATCAGAAGCTGTCGTACAATTACGAAAGCGGCATTTATTTTTCATCCTCAAACAGCAGATCGTTGCTGCTTATGAATTTCGGGCTTTATGACTTCATGCTTGAAGGTTCCTTGCCTGCCCTGCGCATCGCGCGGCTGATGAAAGAACTCAAGGATATTGAGGAGCCATTGCAGTTTGGAGGATATACAGCTACTGGAGTTGCGTTTCCTGATGAATTCTGCTTGATTGATTTTATGACAAGCAGCCAATCGGCTGTTAAATTTAATAGATATGAAATGTCTTCAGATGTAATCCCATTGGTTGATGAAGATGGAAGAAGGCTCTTTTCGACTTCCGACTACGCCATCGCCTCCTCTTCGAAGGCAATTACGATTTCTTGGGAATTTATAAAGTTCCTGGTAGAGGACAAGCAATTGAACGATTACAAAATCAATGAGAGTCCTATAAACTCAGAATTTTGGGGCGTTTGGGCCGATTATCTGGGATTTCCCATAAACAGAAGCAATTGCGAGGCCATTGTTTCCTATTACACTCATTCTTCCCAAAAATTTGGTTATATTGAGGAATGGATTTCTTCTTTGGAACAGTTCATCTGGGCTGACGACTCTATGCCTAAAACAATTTCTGAGATCGCTTCACGCTATTATGATGATCTTATTGGCATTGAACAAGCGATTGAGGAAATGTCTGAGAGGATAGACATGTACTTGAACGAATGATCTCATATAGCGGCATGCCATATAAAACTTCCAAGCCTCTTTTCAGATATTCTTGCATACTGTTGACTTGACAGTGAAGAGTTTTATGTATTAATATCACCTAAATGAGCATTTAATCCAGCAGAGGATTCCAAAAGTGCATTTTTGAAAAACCAAAAAAAACGGAACTGTTCCGACAACTCTATTTGCATTATTCACCAGTAAAAAGAGCATAAAATTCTTGCAGAAAAGTTCAAAATTGAAGAGAATATATGTTAAAATTTGCAAATCTTATCAATGAATTTGTATAATTCTTAGATGATGTATATGTTTAATAAATTATATTGATAAACATAGCAACCTTAACGACAAAATTATTCAAAATGACAGTCACTTTGCAAACCGTCGGAATAGCTATAAAAAACTACAGTCGGGGAGGCCTTCTATAAAACGCCCGCCCCCCAATCCATGCGGACTCCGTAAATCTTCGGACGAAATCGGCCATTATTCGAGTACGACCTGGGCGAAAGGGCGGATTTAAGCATGCAGAAAATGAATTTACAGTTTTATTTAGCAGAAGATACAGAGAATTTGTAGATTCATGCAATGGCGAACAGCGTCTAATTCAGTTCTATTTTGCAGCATCATCTGCTTGGGCTAAAAAGGTGTCTTGCGGCTCGCCCTCCGGCTCGGCTTCCGCGCGTTTCGAGCGCGAGGCGGACCCGCATACTCCACGTCTCGCAGAAAAACGACGCGGAATCGGCGCGGGGGACTTTTCCGCGGTTGCACCGCCAGGCCTGCCGCCTTCCGAAAATGGCCTATGCGGCAGGCGTTCAGGTTGAGTATAGCTTTAATATGTTTTAGTCTTCCACATTTCATTTTTTATGTCCCTGCTAATATTTTCTACATATTTCCTAAGGTTTTGCGTGCTCATCATTTTTAATCCTTCACTGAATTTCATTTGCGCATCGAGTCCCGAATAAGCTCCACTAGTTCGCAATCGTCTGCATGTCCCACACTTGATATGAGTCGAATCCAACCGCTTTCATGCTTTGAAAAAAGTTTAGATCTGCCATCTCCATCCGTAAATCTCTAAAATTCTCTTTGATTCGATCGGCGCAGACGTACGCCTTTTGGGCCTGCTCTTGAAACTCGCTTTCAGGCCAAGCTGTGACTACTGTTGCATTTTTAATATCGTTCAAACTTCCTTCATATCTGTAGGCTATGCAGAGTCGGTCCAATACTATAAGGTTAAGAAAATTCGACACTGATTTGAATGCTCCGCCGATTTCGCCTGCCGCGATATCATGCATTGGCGCTATGAACGCCGCAAATTGAAGGCCGCAAGAAAGCTGTTGAAGGAGAAAGGGCTTTCGCCAACCAGGAGATGCTGGCTTAATGCTGGATTTCCGCATATGCGGCGCCGACCCGGGATTCATCGGCATGCTTTCGATTCAAGAGGGCGGGCTTCATGCGCCGTTTGCCAGTTGCACAGGCAAGACCGTAGAGATTTTGTCGGAAGATGAGTTTTCAGGGCATGTCAGGATGAAGCCCGCCG
The DNA here is from genome assembly GCA_031269465.1 of Clostridiales bacterium. Classification (GTDB taxonomy): domain Bacteria; phylum Bacillota; class Clostridia; order Lachnospirales; family WQUN01; genus JAISWZ01. The sequence goes on from JAISZB010000221.1 coordinate 5,775, forward strand.
ACTTCACGCGAAAGAAAAGTTGCCGTTCGTTCGGCCGCACGCATAATCCTGTCTCTCGCACGAACATCCATTTCAGCGAAGATCCGGCTGATATTAGATTCTGCTTAAGCGCGCCGGATCCGACGGCATGGCCGCGAAAATCCTGAAATTCGACCTTGACTCGGGCGAGCGGGAAATTCCCGCCGCAAGTCTTTTCGACGAGCGCATGAGGATGAAGGCCTTTAAAGATCTGTATTTCATGCGCTGGGGGGTTGAGGGCGAGCAGCGACCGGTCAAGTCGAAGCTCCAGCTTGAGAGCTTTTCCTGCAAGATTGAGTTCCCCATAAGGCAGGATTTCTTCGCCGTCGCGTACATGGACAGCCTCGCGTCCGCCG